>NZ_JAGMUE010000143.1:0-32715 GCF_019049165.1 Streptomyces sp. AC627_RSS907 | reverse complement strand
ACCTACCGCCGAAAACGACCCCACCCTCGTCGAAGGCATCGGCGCCCTCGAACGCCTCCGCCAAGCCAACGACAGCCTCACCCGCCCCTACCCCGATCACTCCCCCCTTCCCTTCACCCTCCCCTTCCTCAAATACGCCACCGAAGCAGCCCGAACCGAATACCACGCCGCCCAACCCACCGCCGCCGAGTACCACGCCCTGCTCACCAACGCCGCCCACTGGGCTCGCACCACCACCACCGAGCGCGCCCAAACCGTACTGGCCGAACGCCTGAACCTCACCGCCTATCTGCCCGCCCATCCGGACGAGCAGATGATCAGCGATGTCCTGCAGCCCGTAAGGGCCTACCGGAAGTACATCAGCCCGGCGGAAGGACAGGGAACGCCGGATGAACAGCGCGCCCTGGCCTACTGGTCCCTGGCCCGCGCAGCACTCGCCATCGACAGATACCCGGACTCGGTGGAGAATCTGGCTCACAAGGTCCTGCACCACCCGGCTGGGCTGCCCAACGGCTATCAACAGGCACAGATGGTGCGGGCAGCACAGCTCTACGCCATCGACCACGACGGAAACGGCCCTGCGGCATGGGCCGCCCAAGACCTGCGATGGTCCGCCGGATTGTTCGTACACCGGACCGTTCCCACCACTGACGGCGGATTCGGACTCGTCCTCATCCAACAATCGATCACGAAGCTGGATTCCCGCATGGGAGGTAGGGGATACTTCCTGATCGCCGAGGTCGAAGCCGACGGTGTTGCGGTCACCTGGCCGAACGGAGCACACCACCGGCTGCCCTTCGACGAAGTCACCGAACTGGTCGTCCTCCACCTCCGCCTCCTCACCCAGGACAGGAGTGTGCCGGTCGCGCTGGCGGTCTCCGGCGACCCGGGCGGACGACAAACCCTCGCCCGCACCATCGCCGACCGGACCGGCCGCCGCGTGTACACAAAGTCTGCGGGCCTGACGGTGTCCCCCGCAGATGCCAACGGCACCTTCCGCCTGGTCCCGGCTACCACCCCCAACGGGGCCCCCAGCAACACCAGCTGGGTGCTCACGGAGCCCCACCGGCCGCACTTCGAATCGATCCAGTTGCCGTCCGGCACCGCCCCCGGCGGTACGAACACGCTCGCGCAGGACTTGGGGGCGGATGCTGCTCTGGCCGATGGGCTGCGGGTTCGCCCGGAGGTTACGGGTGATCCGGTCCAGGAGCTCGCCGTGCGGTTGCCCGGTCTGTCGGGCGCCGAGCGTGAGGCGGCGCTGGCACTGCTGGCGCCCGCGCACCGCGAGCAGTTGGCCGCTGATCCCGTGCTCGTGGACACCCTGCGGGCCCGGCTCGCCCCGGCCGAGTTCGCCTCGGTCGCCGCCTACCTCATCACGCAGGTCCCCGACGGCGTCGAGCAGCCCGTCACCGCCGGTAACCGAGCCCGTGCCCAGGTGACCCAGATGCTCCAGGACCCCGACGTCGCGGCGCGGCTGCTCAAGGGTGGCTCGCGGGTCGTGGTGGTGCCCAGGAGCCAGGCCATGACGTCCCTGGACGCCTTCCGTGACCTCCAGGGCGGCGTCACCGCTGACGGCCGTTCCTGGCAGTCCGTCCGCGGCGCCACTCAGCACAGCGCGGCCGTCACCGAGGAGAACCTCCTGGGTGAGCGCTCCACCGTGCCCTTCGTGGAGTCCGCCCAGGCCGACGGCTACTCGACCACCGTGCACGAGATCGCCCACACCATCCACTTCCACGGCCTCGACGACGCCGACAAGAAGCTCATCAGCGACGCCTACGACGCCACCCAGCAGGCCGGCGCGGCGGGGGCCTGGCCCGACGGCGCCCTCTACGGCCACGACGCCGACGGCAGCCGCACCGGTCCCAACTACAGCAGCCTCAACCAGTACGAGTTCTTCGCCCAGCTCACCAACGTCTACTTCATGGCCAACGCCGGCACCGATCCCTACACCGGACTGCCACGCAACAACGGCGGCCCGGACTGGGTGGAAAAGCACCATAATCGCCTCCACCGCCTGCTGGTCCGGCTGTACGGCGAAAACCCCCGCGGGACAAACCCGGCCGCGGTGAACCCCACCGAGGCCACCGACACCGAGAACTAAGCCCTGGCCCGAGCCCGTGCCCTGTGGAACATCGCCGAAAACCTCCACTCCCTGCCCCGTCATCATCCCAACCGGCTCAGACAGCAGGTCATCCGCGAAGGAAACGGCTACCTGACTCAACGGATGGGGGTACCGGGCCCCGGTACTCCGGTTGACCGGCTCCGGCGTGCCGCCGGAGGTGAGCCCACGTCCCCCGCCTCGCGTCACGGGGTCGTTCGCAGCCGTGTGCGTGTCTTCGTGAACCGCGGCCGGGTGGTCCGCGTAGGACTCGGTGTCGAGGCCCAGCCATCCCGGCCACGCAACGAGTCACAACAGTGAGGGACACCGAGCATGGACCATCCGGCCCCCGAGCCCGTACAGCCGAGCACGCCGCCGCCGGCGCTCGTAGACGTGGTACCGGATCCCGGCCGCGCGCAAAGTGAGAACCTGAACCTGCCCGGCGCCCCGAAACCGGCCGCCATCTGGGACCCTGAAATCCCCGAACCCCATCTCCTGATCACCGGCCCGGAGAACATTCCCGAACCGCCGCAGGACATCGTCCGAGCCGCCCGGGTGGCCCCGGACCACTGGTTCTACATGCCCGACCCGACGTGGGTGGGGGAGGGCATACCGCCGGAGTGGGCCGTGCTCGGGCGGTGGCGCTCGGACGCTTCCGGCGAGATCGTCGCCTGGCAGGACAACGAGAACTACCGGCCCTCCCCCGAGGCCCTGGGCTGGTCGGAGCCGCTGGACGACCTGGACCGGGCGCTGCAGTGGGCCGCCACCGGGTACGGTCCCCAGCAGGACGTGGCGCAGGCACTCGCCGCCGTCGGCCGGCTGGCGGTCCTCCTCGACGAGGACCGGGCCCCGCGGGTGGAGACCACGCCCGAGGGGGCGCGAGCGGCAGTGGTGTTCAGTCTCCCGCCCCCGGAGCCCGGCGAGGAGCCGGCCGACGACGATGCCTTCTACCAGGTGCTGCCCGTGGCAGAGGTGTCCGGCTTCCTGCCCGACGACGTGGAGCGGCTGTTGTTCATCAGCATGTCCTCCGCCGCCGCGCTGGAGGTCGACGCCGCGGACATCCTCGACCGGGCCGCGGTCCCGCCGGACCAGCCCGGCGTCGCCCGTCCGCTGCGCACCGTCAGCTCCGAGCCGGATGGCCCCGGGGCGAACAGCATCGAGGCGGACGGCACCGAACCGGACAGCGCCCAACCGGACAACACCGAGGCGGACGCCACCGAACCCGCCAACACCGAGCCGGACGCCACCGAACCGGACAGCGCCCGACCGGACAGCACCCAACCGGCCGGCACCGAGCAGGAATCCGCCCCGGCCCCTGACGACGTCGGCACGCTCGCGGACAGCGTGCTGCGGGTGCTGGTCCAGCCGTCCCCGACGACGGAGGGCGGCGCGTAGCGGAGCCGCCCGCCGGCCCCGCCGGCAAGGAACGGCGGCCGTCCGGACGGTCGCCGGAACGGACGTCCGGACGACTCTTGCGGCCGGAGTCGAACTGAACGCCTGCCGCCGCCGTAGCCAGAGGCAGGACCGCCACCGCTCACCTCGGCATGCCCGCGAGCCGCCGGCGAGGGCGACGGCACTGACAGGAGAAGAGGTCGAGGGTGTCACGGCAGTTGCTCACCGTCTGCCCGGAACAGCCGGACAGCTTCCGCACCATCGGGGAAGCGCTGGCCCGGGCCCGTACGGGCGCCATGATCCGCGTCCGGCCGGGACGCTACGAGGAGAACCTCACCATCCACCGGCGGGTGACCGTCGTGGCCGACGACGAGCCGGGCTCGGTGGAGCTGTGTCCCCGCCGGGGCACGGCGGTCACCCTGGCCGCGGACGCCGTGATGCTGGCCGGGCTCACCCTGCGCGGCGGGCAGGAGGACCTGCCGGTGGTCGACGCCGCCCGGGGGGAGGTGGCCCTGGACGGCTGCACCGTGGTGGGGTCGGGGTGGACGGCGCTGCTCGCCCGGGACACCGGCTTCCTGGCGCTGCGCGACTGCCACGTGGCCAACCCCACCGGCGCCGGAGTGGTGATCACTGCCCCGACCAGCAGCGTCGTGGAGAACTGCGAGATGGACCACCTGGGCAGCTCCGCCGTCGTGGTCAGCGAGAAGGGGCGGGCCGAGATCCGCGGGTCCCGGCTGCGCGGCACCCAGGGCAACGGCGTGCTGTGCAACGGCGAGGCCGAGACGAGGATCACCGACTGCGACATCAGCGCCGCCGAGAAGCCGGCGCTGGCGCTGGAGGACCGTGCGCTGACCACGGTGGAGAACACCGTCGTCCACTCCACAGCGGTCGGCGTGATGATCACCAGCGGCGCACGCCAGACCCTGCGGGACGTCACCGTCCGCGACACCACCGGAGCGGCCATCGTGCTGTCCGCCGGCACCGACCCGTACATGGTCCGCTGCCGCACCGAGCGCACCGGCGACAGCGCGCTGACGGTCACCGAGCGGGCCCGGGGGACCTTCGAGGAGTGCTCCTTCAGCGCCTCCCAGGCCCCCGCGCTGCGGATCCTCCAGCACGCGGCCCCCGTCCTGCGCACCACGTCGGTGCACGGCTGCACGGGCAGCGCCCCGGCCGTGTGGCTGGCGGAGAACAGCTCGGCCCGATTCGACCGCCTGGAGGTGACGGACTGCGCCGGGCCCGGCGTGTCCATCCGCTCCGGCGCGAGTCCGGTGCTGCGCCACGCCGAGGTCACCGGCTCCGGCGGACACGGCGTCGAGGTGACCGACGGCGGCCGCGGACGGTTGGAGCAGTGCACGGTCCGCGACGCGGGCGGCTCGGCCGTCCACCTCTCCGGTGGCGCCGACCTGACGATGGGCGACACGGTGCTGGTGTCCGCCTCGGGCACCGGCGTCAGCGCCGACGGCGCCCGCGCCACCCTGAGCGACTGCGAGGTCCGGCAGTCCAGCGGTACGGGCGTCGCCGTACGCGAGGGCGCCGACCTCACCCTGACCCGGGTGCTCGTCACCGGCTCCGGTGGCCACGGCGTGCTGGTGGCCGACGGCGGCCGGGCCACGCTGTCCTCCTGCGAGGTCACGCAGAACACCGGCGACGGCGTACGGATCGACAGCGGCGAGCCGGTGACCGCCAGCCACTGCACCCTGCGCGGGAACAAGGGCCAGGGCCTGCGCGCCCCCCAGGGCCACGAGCGGCTGACCCTGCGGGAGGTGCACCAGGACGACAACGGACTGGCCTCCCCCGACGACGGCACGGCCGGCACCTCCGGGGCCGCGTCCGGACACCTCGCACAGCCGGCGGCGCGGCCCCGGCCGAAAGGCCCGCTGGAGGCACTCGAGGCGCTCACCGGCCTCGCGGACGTCAAGCAGCAGGTCCGCACCCTGGTCAACCTCAACGACATGGCGCAGCGCCGGATCCGGCTGGGCATGCCGGTGCCCGCGATGAGCCGCCACATCGTGTTCGCCGGGCCGCCCGGCACCGGCAAGACCACCGTGGCCCGGCTGTACGGCAGCATCCTGGCCGAGCTGGGTGTCCTGGAACAGGGTCACCTCGTGGAGGTCTCGCGCGCCGACCTGGTGGCGCAGATCGTCGGCGGCACCGCGATCAAGACCACCGAGGCGTTCAACCGGGCCCTGGGCGGAGTGCTGTTCATCGACGAGGCGTACACCCTCAGTTCCGGCACGAAGGGTTCGGGGCACGACTTCGGCCGCGAGGCGATCGACACGCTGATGAAGCTGATGGAGGACCACCGTGACGACGTCGTGGTGGTGGCCGCCGGCTACTCGGAGGAGATGAGCGGCTTCCTGGCCTCCAATCCGGGTATGGCCTCGCGTTTCACCCGCGTCATCGAGTTCGGCAACTACTCCGTCGACGAGCTGGTCACCATCACCGAGGACATGTGCGAGGGGAACCAGTACTCCCTGGGCCCGGGCACCCGCGCGGCGCTGGCCGCCCGCTACGAGTCGATGCCCCGGGACGCCACCTTCGGCAACGCGCGCGCCGCGCGGCAGGTCTTCGAGGAGATGATCGACCGTCAGGCGTCCAGGCTGGCGGCGCTGTCCGACCCGGGCGAGGCCGACCTGTCGCTGCTGCTGCCCGAGGACGCGGGGGCCGCCCCCGCCTCGGACGGCGCCCCGCAGGACAAGGAGGAGATGCTGGCCCGTCTGGAGGAGATGGTCGGGCTGGCGGAGGTCAAGCGCGAGGTCCGGGACATCATCGACCTGCTCGCCGCCACCCGGCAACGGCAGGCCGCGGGGCTGCCCGCCCCCGCCATCGGCCGGCACCTGGTCTTCGCCGGGCCGCCCGGCACCGGCAAGACCACCGTGGCCCGGCTGTACGCGCAACTGCTGCACGCTCTCGGGGTGCTGCCGAAGGGACAGCTGGTGGAGGTGGCACGGCCCGACCTGGTCGGCCGGTACGTCGGGCACACCGCCCAGCTCACCAAGGAGGCGTTCGAACGTGCCGTGGGCGGGGTGCTGTTCATCGACGAGGCCTACACCCTGACCCCCGAGGGCTCACCCTCCGACTTCGGCCGCGAGGCGGTGGACACCCTGCTGAAGCTCATGGAGGACCACCGCGACGAGGTGGTGGTCATCGCCGCCGGCTACACGGAGGAGATGGGGCGCTTCCTGGCCTCCAACCCCGGCCTCGCCTCACGGTTCTCCCGGCACGTGACCTTCGGGAACTACTCCACCGAGGAACTGGTCACCATCATGCGCCAGCGGGCCGCCGAGTCGGGATACGAGCTGGCGGACGCCACCGAGGAGGTGCTCCGCGCCCGCATCAGCGTCCTGCCCAGGGACCGTACGTTCGGCAACGCCCGGCTGGCCCGGCAGCTGCTGGAGTCGATGATGACCCGCCACGCCCGGCGGATCAGCACCCTGCGGTCGCCCACGATGGCCGATCTGCGGCTGCTGTTGCCGGAGGACGTCGACATCCAGGTGGCCGCCGTGTGACGACAGCGGTGCAGGCGTCGGGGAGCCGGGCCCCCGACGCGCGCGGGCGGCGGGCCTCCCGCACGGTCCGGCAGTCGGGGGCGGGGGGCCGGACCGTCTCGCGCGAGCAAGCCGGGGCCGGCCGCGGGACACCCGCACAGCCCGGGTGTCCCGCGCACCGAGTCCGTGGCGTCAGACCGGAAGCCCGGACGCGGGCGGCGTCCCGTACGGATCTCCGCGGCGCACCGGTGACGTCATCGGACGATGCCGCGCTCCTCGAGCACCTTCCGTAACGCGCGCAAGGCGTAGTAGGACCGCGACTTGACCGTCCCCGGCGGTACCCCCAGGTACTCGGCCGCCTGAGCCACACTGCACTCCAGGTAGTACATCAGCTGGATCACCTCGCGATGCTGGTCGGTCAGTTCGGCCAGCGCTTCCAGGACCGCCTGTGACATCAGCACCCTGTCCGTGCCGTCCTCCACGGACAGGTCGCGCAGTTCCACCGAGGGGGTCTCCGGCGGACGGATCCGGCGCGCTCTATGGTGGTCGATCGCCAGGTTCCGCACCACCGTGAACATCCAGGGCCGTGCTTCCTCCACCTTCAGGCCCAGTTCCTCCGCGTGCTTCCACGCCCGCAGCGCGGCCTCCTGCAACACGTCCTCTGCCCGGTGCCAGTCACCTCCCAGCAGACGCGCCGCGTACCGCAGCAGCGGCGTCCCGTGTTCGGCGTACAGCAGTTGGATGAACTCCGCACACTCGTCGGCCGCGGCGCCGTCGGTGCGCTCCCCCGTACCGGTGGCGGAAGCAGTCGGTACAAGGTCGGTCGTCCGCCTCATTGGTGGCGTCCTCATCGTCAATCAGGTTCGTGGGGGCAGCCCTTCGACCAGGCGCAAGGGCAGTCCCACATTGGATGAGCGAACTTGGACGATTCTTGAAGGAATCTTGCTGTGGTGTTTCGGGGAGCGGACCGAGGCGGCCTGAGGCCTTCAAGGGGTCACGGAAGAAGCAGCACCCTCCCAAGGGCTGTGCACGGTCAGACGGCGGTCGGCCGCCTTCTCCCTGTCCGCCAGGAGTCACCGACTTGGTTGCATATGAAGGGTTGTCGCTGCGTGACAGACTCAAGGGGCGGGTGGGGATTTCGCCCGAGTTCTGCGCGGACGGCCTGCCCTGGTCCAGTTCTCCCGAGCGTGTCGGCCGGAGCAGGACGGGCTCCGCGGGACGACGTCGCGCGTCGATGTGCCCCGCCCGGTCGCGGCACATCGACGCGTGTCCGCTGAAGGCCGGGGTCATCTCCCGACGCCTCGCCGTGTCGTGCCCCGGCAGCCGTACGGTTCCGTGCCCCGCCTCTGCCGGCCGGCACCGACCCGCGGCGTCAGTGCACCTCGCCCTGACAGTGCCGCGGCCACTTGGGGGACGTGCCCGTCTGGGCGGCAGGCAGGTGCCGCAGGGCTTCGTGCAGCCTCTCCGTGGCCATTCGGCGGCTTCGCTCCGCGGCCGCTTCACCGGCCGGTCCGAGCATGCGTTCGGCGAGCAGGACCGGGGGGGCACTTCCGTCGCCGTCGGCAGCGTCGAGTATGTCGAACTCGGTGCCGGGGAGGAACAGGACGAGGTCCTCGGCGTCCGGGCCGAGCAGCGCCTTGGTACGGCGTGCCGTGACGGCCCACAGGGCGCAGTCGGGCGTCCTGCCGGCCGCGGCTGCCGGCGGCAGCGCTCCGACCGGGCTGCCGGTCCGCAGCACGCCGCCCGGCGTATGCGTCACCTCCGAGTACGTCCCGCGCAGCGCCACCCCGCGGTACGAAGGCAGCCTGCGCAGGCCGGCGGCCAGGCACGCCGCGTAGGGAAGCATCGTGGAGTCCTGTTCGCACAACGCTTCGTCCAGATTCCGGGGCGCGAAGGGCTCCTCTTCGGGAGCCGTCAGATACAGGTGCACCGCCAGCAGGTCGCAGGTCGCCTCGTCCACCCGCGCGCCGCGCAGCGCGGGCATGCGGACCAGGGCACGGCTGACCGCGAAGGCGTGCCGGTCCCAGACGCCACCGACGAGTTCCCGGAAGGCAGCCCGGTCCTGGGCGGTCGGCGGCCCGCTGACCGCGAGTGGGGTCGACCGGGCCGGGGCCGTGACCCGCGCGGCAGGCACGCCACCGGTTCGGCCTGCCGACAGGTCATCCCCGGCCTGCGCCGCCGCCCGGTCGCCGCTGCCCGCCGGACTCCCCGTTGCAAGAGCGGGAGCGGGGCCGGGGCCGCTGCCGAGGTCAGAAGCACCGGCAGGACTGACAGAGCCGGCAAGGGAGGCAGGGCGCGCCGGCTTCACGGCCGCGCCCGCGGACCCTTGCGTCGCGGACACGGGGGGACGCACCGCTCGTTCTTCCGCCGCCCGCGCGTCAGGTCTGGCGCCACTCCCGGAAGAGACGTCAGAGACGTCAGAGACCTCAGGTCCGGCCGGCCCTGAAATCCCGAGAGGATCGATCGAGCCGGCGATGCCGGCAGGGCCTACCGAACCGGCAGGCCTCGCGGCCGCACCCGTGTCCCCTTCCTCCTCGGACACCGGGGGACGCTCCCCCAGCCGGCCCGTTCGCCGCCCGGTGGGCCCGGTGCCGGGAGTCGACTCGGGCAGCGGGGTGCCGGATCGGGCTGGGTTGCCGTCCGGGGAATCACCTCGCGCCGTACCGGACGGCCCGACGACGGGAGGCTGTGCCGCCCCGGGCCCGAACAGCGGCCCGGAAGCCTCCGGCGGGCCGGCTGCCGGATGGGCCGGGGAGGGCCAGCTCCCTCGCCGGTCGCCGAGCGCGGCGGGCCTCGGTCCGGACCCGCCCGCCCGGTCGGCCGTACGCGCCTCCCTGCCACCGGAACCGGAGCCGGAGCCGGAGCCGCCCGAGCCGGGCGCAGCGCCACCGTCTCTGCCCGTGCCGGTGCCGGTCGGCACCGCGCTGTTTCCTGAAGGTCGTCGCGGAGTACCGGCCTGCACCACGCCCGGTACGTCCGGGACCGCCGTGGCGTTCCGGTCGTCGTCGCCTGTCAGGGAAGCCAGCACCTCCGGCGACTTGCCGGCCCGGTGCGGCGGGCCCTCCGGTGCGGGGCCGTCCGACGCGGTGGGCCTCTCCGCGCGGGGGCCCTCCGCCGTGGCGCTCCCGTCGTCGCCGCCCGTCAAGGCGGCCAGGACCTCCCTCGACCGGCCAGTCCGGAGCGGCCGGCCTTCGGGTGCAGGGCCGCCCCCGGGGACCGTGCCGGGCGGCCGGTGCCCGGCGGGGTCAGCCGGCTCGGCCGGCCCGATCGGCACGGTCGGCACGGTCGGCACGGTCGGCACGGTCGGCTCGGCGGGCGGAATCGGCCCGGGGCGCCCACCGGGTGCTGCCGACATCTGGGTGAGGGCGACTCCGTGGCGTACGGCCAGGCGGGTCGCGTCACGCAGGGCGTCCCCGGCAAGCCGTCCCACCCGCAGCTCGGCGCAGCACCGCAGCTGCGGATGGAGGTCGTTCAACAGCACTTCGCAGGCCCGCAGCAAGGACGGGTCCGTTCGCGCCCCCTGCCACCTGACCTCGACGGCGAACCTCTCGGGGTCGACCGGCCGCACGGCGGGATGCGACGGCGGCTGGGTGCGCGCTTCGACCACACCACCGGAACGCGTCAGGGTCAGCCGCCAGAGGTCCGACAGCCCGACAGTGCCGTCGGGTTCCAGGCGGCCACTGGTCAGTGGGGACCGCAGCCGCGCCCGGTAGGGTGGCCGCGGCCGCTCCCCCGGCCGCGCCGGCAGACATCCGACGGCGCTGACAGTGGGCCGCCATGTCGGCCGGCCGGCGGCGTCGGTCAAGGTGATCGCCACTCCGCCGCCGGACTCATCGTCCTCCGCGGCCAGCGGCAGACCGGTCAGGACCTCCACCTGTACGCCGAGCAGGTCGGCCACTTCCTGGGCGATCGGCAGGAGGTCGCGGTGCGTCGCAGGGGCGAGCCGCGTCGCGTCGCGAACGGCCCCCGGAAGCGCGGCGAGGAGCTCGGCGACCGCGGAAGCCGGTACGGGGCGCCCCCGCACGCTGCCGACCAGGACCAACGGATGGTCGCCGTCCGGGGGCACCGCGTAGGGCAGGCCGCCCGGACCGGGAGGCGCGTCGCGCTCACCGCGCACCAGGACCCCGGCCGGGACGGGCTCGACGACGCAACCGTCGTCCAGGTGGTGCGGCAGGCGGTCGTAGGCGGCCTGCCAGGCCGGTGCCGGGTGGCGCGGACCGAGCCCTTCGACCCTGCCGCCGGGTCCGAAACGGTGCCAGGCTGCGCCGGGGGATTCCGCCGCCGTGAACAGGGAGCCGTCGGGGACGACGACCACGCTGCCGTCCGCGGCCGTGACGTGCAGGTCCCAGGCGTCCGCGACGCGTTGGGCGATCGAGCGGCGGCCATCGCCCTGCCTGGCGGCCGCACCGGCCAGCGTCAGCCGGACCTCCTCGACGCCCTCCTCGACAAGGGAGTCGAGGACATCCCCGAGGACCGGCCACAGCTCGGTGTCGGCGGCTGCCGCGGCGCCGACGACGACGGTCACGCAACCGCTTCCGGCGCGCAGCGACCGCCAGGGCACCCCCGCCGCCTCCGGAGGGTCCTCGTACGGTGAGCGGATGAGCCGTACGCCGTCGGCGGTCTCCGTGTGCAGTGCGGCGGCCGGGTTCTGCGCGCGGTCCCCGGCGGCCGGATCGGATCGCCGCCCGATGACCCGGGAGACGGCCGAGCCGAAGCGCTTCACCCGGCACCGGCCCCGGGCTCCGCGGCGAACGGGGCGCACGCCGTGCCGGGAGCGGTCCCGCGCGAGGGCGCGGACGCCTGCCGGAGCGCGGCCGGAGTGTGCGCGGTGCGGTCGCCTGTTCGCGTACGTCGGCTCGCCATCGCCTTCCTTCCCGTGCCGCCCGCCTCTTGGCGAGGCGGGCGGTCGTTCGTCCCGCACCCCTCAACGGCCCCGTCTGGCTGGTGGTTCATCCCTTCCGCGCCGCCGGACGACCGGGCGCGGTGTCCGCGGACACCGCGCGCGACGCGGGTCCCGCCCCGCGAGCGGTGCGGCGCACCACCCGGTGCTGCCCACGCGTCAGTCCATCGATGCCGCCGTCTGCCACGACGCGGGCAGCCGGATCCACTGGTCGGGGGTCCCGTCGAAGGCGCGCGCGTCCGCGGGACGCAGACCCGTCATGGCACAGGCGTAGGCCGCCGAGTGCCCCAGGAGGTAGGCGTAGAAGACGTCCATTGCCAGTGCGGCGCATCGTCTGTACTCCACCTCTCCGTCGTAGTCCCAGCCCCACCAGGACTCGGGCGGAAAGAGGCCCAACTCCTCCTGGCGCTGGAGGTGACCGTTGACCATCAACGAGCCGTGCTCGGCGCCCTTGGGGTTGGCGTAGTAGCCGTATCCGATCGTGCCTTCGGTCAGAGGGTCCAGGAGTCCCGGCATGTTGGGCGTGCACCCCCACGGCTGGACGAGCACACAGCCGCCGGGCACCTCGGTGACTCCGACGACGCGAGCCGACTCGTCCATCGGATGGCTCATCGGGTCCTCCATGATGTCGTCGACCAGGGATCCGGGACCGGTCTCCGTGAGCCGTTCGGCGCCCAGACGCCGGATGACCTCGGCGACACCGAGGCCCGCGACACAGGCCAGACCAGTGTTGTCGTCGACCTCATAGGAGGACAGCGCGGCGTTGAGCAGCCGGGCCTCGGCCGCCGCGGCGCGTTCGGGCCAGCTGAGTACTGCCTGGCCCCGGGGCACGTGGAACAGGCCGGGCGTCGGTCCGGCCAGATTGAGACGCCCCGGTGACCAGTGCCCGATCATCTCCCGCCAGGGGTCGGCACCGGCTTCGACCAGAACCTTCGCCGCGGCGGCATTCTTGTAAAACACCGCGGCGAACAGAGCCGTGTGGCCTTCCCACTCCTCGTCCACGTCGTCGACGAGCCGGGCCAGTTCCGCCACCACCTCCGGGGTGCCGGCCTCGGCGGCCCTGTGCAGCGGAGGCGTGTCGCGGGCGGTGTTGGGGTCGGCGCCCTGATCCAGTCTGCGACGTACCTGGGCCAGATCGGCCCAGTCGTCCCAGCCCATCGACTCCCAGCCTTCGTCGAGAGGAGGCACGGTTTTCTTCCTTCCGGTGATCGGTCACGCTGTTCACGACGACTACGGCGCATGACCGCGCGCGGTTCGACACGGTGACGGCGACAACCCGCCGACGGGCGCGGGACGGTCAGCGTGGACGCGCACCGATTCCCCAGTCCGCGTTCGGCCCTCTCGACCGGTCCCGGCATGTACGGAGCCGCCTCCGCGGACTGTATGCGTGCCCTGGGCACTGAACCGTGGGTGCGCAATCGACGTGGAAGGAGCGTCACGGAGTTCTGCCGCCGGGCGAAGCAGTGGCCGCGGCCCGTGGACATGGATTCTCACCGAAGGAAAGAAGAGCACATGCGCAAGACACTGATGGCAGTCCTCGCCGCGGCAGCCGCCGCCACCCTGGGCCTGGCGACTCCCGCCGCCGCCCACGACCCGGTGCCCACCAAGCTGAGGAACATACCCACCGGCAAGTGCCTCGCCGCCGTCCCCGCGAACGGCAAGATCTCCCTTCGTCAGGACGACTGTGGTGCCCCGCACACCGACTGGCAGTTCCAGCGGCTGACCGGTCGGGCTCACATGATCAAGTCGCCGAGCCTCAACAAGTGCCTCGACGGAAACCAGGCGGGGGGCATCTACCTCTCCGACTGCCTCACGTATGACGTCGGACAGGTCTACAGGATGACCTGCGGAGACCACGGAGCGATCGTGAACTACCGCTGGGAAACGCTGCTGACCGGCTGGACCGGCGGCTCGGTGTCCTTCGCCGAGGCGGATGACACCAACCGCAAGCAGCATTGGGCATACACCCAGACCGACGGCTGCGGCGGCTGATCTCACCGGCCGGCTCACACACCGGCCAGCGGGGGCGGCCTGTCCCTTCCGCCCGCCTCCGCACCTTGACGGCAGGCGGGCGGAAGGGGGTCTGCGCCCCGGCGCTGGAGCGGTTATCCGGCGGAACCCGCTGCGCGACCGGGGCTCCGCGGGGGCCCTGCCGGCCCGGACACGGCACCACAGCCATGCCGGTTCCGTGGAGCGGTCGCACCGTCCGCCGCATGCCGTGTTCGGCGGCCTCGATGATGTCCGCCCCGGTCAGGGCGGTCAGCAGCGGCGAGTGGGTGGCGCGGCGGACCTGGCCGCCGTCGCGGGCCAGTTGGGCGGGGCGGGGCGTACCGCCAGCCGTGCGAACCGCTCCAGGAGTCCGGCCCGAAGCCTCCGCCACGGCCTCCACCAAGTCGACTTCCCCGGTCCGCTCTCGCCGGCCAGGAACGTCACCGGTGCCGTGAGGCGGAGGTCGCTCCCGGTCAGCTCCCGCACACAGGGCACCGACCACGGCCACCGGCTCTCGTCGTACGACCCCGCATGCGCGGAGACGCGTTCGCTGATCAGTGGGCGACTCCCGTCTGCGGGTCACCTCCCACCCGGTCACGGACTACCTCTACGACGTGGTGCGCCACTGGCCCGGCGCCGTCCCGGCCGACCCGACCTGGCGCGAGCGGCAGCACGAACTGGGCCGGGTCGACGTCTCGTTCCGCCATCACCGCCCGGCCAAGGCGATGCAGTTCCGCGCCGACGTCTGGCAGGGGTGGACCGTCGGCAACCAGCTCACCGCGCCCGCCCAGGGCCGGCGGACCGACTGGGTGAGCTCCGGTGCCGTCTGGGTCGACGACGCCGCGATCAGGGGCGAGACGGCGCAGCACTCGGTCGACGTGCTCCGCTACCCGGCGGGCAGGACCGCCGAGGTGCGCTGGTTCGGGCCCGTCATGCGGCCTCGCATGGGGCCGCTGGGCCATCAGCCGGTACGCCACCTCGACACCTTCTACGTCCCCGCACCCGGCTGGGGAGACTCCGGCGCCGGGCACGTCGGTGACGCCTACGGCAACCAGGACGTCAAGAACACGTTGACGCTCCACCAGGGCGACAAGCTCCTGCGCTCCAGCAACACGGAGTACCTCCAGGTCTCCGAGCTGGACACGCGGCCGCTGCCCTACCGGCTGGTGGTGGACAACGACCGGGGGACCTGGGCCGGCCCGTACTCCGTCCGCACGCTGACCGAGTGGGACTTCACCTCCGCGGCCGACGGTGAGCCGCGGTCCCTGCCGCTGATCCAGCTCGACTACGGCGTGGACACCGACCTGTCCGGACGGGCGAAGCGGCGGACCGCGCTGACGGTGACCGCCTCCCACCTGCCGGGTACCACCGCCCCGGTCGCGAGGCCCGCGGTCGAGGTCTCCTACGACGACGGGGTGACCTGGCGGCGGGTGGGCACCGAACGCCACGGCGACGGATGGCGTACGGTGCTGCACGCCCCGCCCGGAGCCGGCCACGTCAGCCTGCGGTCCACCGCGCGGGACGGCGACGGCAACAGCGTCCGCCAGACGATCATCCGGGCCTTCGGTCTGCGCTGACGTCTCCCGGCCCCGGGCGTGAGCGGCCCCGGCCGCCCGCGCCCGGGGCGCCGGACCACGGCGGCGAGCCGCCCCCGTGGCGCCGCGGCCACCGGGCCGGGCGCGGGCGGCGGCACGGAACACCGGCCGCGGATTCGGATCCCGCCGGTCGCTGTCGCTCTCCCCAGCCCGCTCCCGCACGGCCCGCGCATCGGCGACGGACCGCCGCAGGCCGGGCCCGCCGCCGCGCGGCGGCGGGCCCGGCCTGCGGACCGATCACGACAGCGACGCGTACCGGCTGCCGGTGCCCGGCCGCCGGCCCCCCGGGGCCGGCCGGTCCGTTCCCCCCTGGAGGGCGACCGCGGCACGCCGCAGCTCCGGCCCCGGCATCAGGCCGAGTTCCGTCTGCAGCAACCCCCGCACCTGGCAGTACTCGCGCATCGCCTCGGCGGGGCGGCCCGCGACACCGAGGCCCTCCAGCAGCAGCACCCACGCCGACTCCCGCAGCGGCTGACGACGCGTCAGCGCGCGGGCCGCCACGATCGCCCGCTCGGCCCGGCCCGTCGCCAGGAGTCCCGCGATCAGGGTCTCCTCGGCCACACAGCGCAGTTCGTCCAGCCGCCAGATCTCCTCCGCGGCGAAGCCGTGGTCGGCCGCGTCCGCCAGGGCCGGACCGCGCCACAGGCCGAGGGCGTGCTCGGCCTCCTGCACCGCCGCCCCGGCCCGGCCGCCGTCCAGCAGCGCGCCGGCGTTCGTCACGGCCCGTTCGAAGTGGTGGCTGTCCACCAGGTCGGGCGAGACCCGCAGCGCGTAGCCGAGCGGGCCGCTGACCAGTTCCGCCGGCACCTGCGGCGTCCGGCCGAGTGCGGTGCGCAGCCTGCTGACGTGTGCCCGTACGGCCGACAGCGCTCCGGAGGGGGGAAAACCGTCCCACAGGTCGTCGCACAGCCGGGCGGGACTGACGAACTGCCCCTTCGCGATCAGCAGCCGCAGGAGCAGCTGCCGCCGCTGCCGCGGCCCGGTCGGCACGGCGGTGCCGTAGCAGTACACCTCCAGCGGGCCCAGCAGAGCGAATCCCACGGCGGTGGCCGGCTCCGGGACGACGGGACGCGAGACGAGCATGACGGACATCGAACGCTCCTGGAAACGGGAGGAAGTGGGGGGATGGGACGCGCCGAGGGTGAGGAACCCGACGCGGAGGTCTCAGCTCCGGGCCTCGGACGCCTCCCACACGGGGAAGTCCCGCTCCGGGCGCGTACGCTGCACGCCCCAGCGGCGGGCCAGCCACAGCACGACCAGCGCGTAGAGGGTGGTCGTGCCCATGTCGAGGGCCGCGAGGAGCGCCGAGGCGTCGGCGGCCGTCTCGTCGCTGACCAGACCGTCCTTGATCGAGGCGCCGAGGAGGAAGGAGAGCAGGTTCGACGCCGCGTGCAGGCCGATGGCCGCTTCCACGCCTCCGGTGCGGTAGGTCAGCCACCCCGCGACGACGCCGAAGTAGGTGAGGGTGATGAACCCGGAGGACGTGCCCCAGCCGTGGGCGGCGGCGAACAGCGGTGCCTGGACGACGACCGGAACCCAGGGGTGACGGGTGAGGGACCCGACGACCTGCGTGAGCCAGCCGCGGAACACCACCTCCTCCGCCGCCGCCTGTAGGGGGACGAGCAGCACGAGCATCACGAGGGCGGGCAGGAAGAAGTCCCATCCCGCCCACCCGCCGGAATCCTCGGCACCTCCGCCGTTCTCACCGATGGCCGTGAGAAAGGTGAGCGCGATCAGCAGCGCGCCCGTCGGCAAGCCCACCGCGAAACAGGTCAGTTGCCACTTCCACCGCAGCCGCCCGGCCACCGACATCACGGTGCCCCCAGGCCGGCGCTCCATCCACCGCAGGGTCAGCATGACCACGGGGATCGTGACAGCGATGGCCAACAGCGAATGGGCCGTATCGCCCAGCACCCCCAGGTTCATGGTGCCGTCGGACCGCTCCGGCCGGCCCAGGGCCTTGCCCACGGCGTAGCCGGCGACGTCCAGCAGCAGCACGGAGACCATGAACGCGACGACGAACAGCGGGATACCCAGGAGCGGGCGCCAGGTGGCGAACCGGGCCGATGTCCGGGCCATCCGGGAGTGCGGCAGGCCCTCGTACGGGGCACTCGGGGCACTCGGGGCACTCGGGGCACTCGGGGCGGCAGGCTGCGGGGGGTTGGCCAGGGGCAGGTTCAGCGACATGACATCAGCTTCTCCGGTCATGCCGGCCGATTCGTCGGCCGGCAGCAGGAGAAGCGTCTCTGCCCTAAGGCAGAAACGACGCGGACGGCTCCACCCCAGGGCAGGCATCGCGCCTCGCGGCCAGGTCCGCCGCATCCCGCCGTGAGCGGGATCGGGCCTTGCTCGAAAGCGTCACGGACGGACGGTGGTGACAGCCGTACGACCGAGCCACCGTCGCTCCTTCGTCAGGGTCGAGACGGGCCGGCCGTGTGCGGCGGTCCGTCCGACGTCCTCACGTCCGCCGCCACCCGGACGCGAGGACGCCCACACGGCCCGGCCGCTCAGGCGACGGGCCTTTTATGCAGGACGGAGCCAGAAGAGGTACTTCTGGGGCTCTCCCTGCAGGTCGACGGGGTTCTCGAGGGATACGCTCCCGCCCGTCCAGCCGACGAGGAAGCGCCAGCTGTCCCCGGTCGCATAGTGCTTGGTGATGCCGCCCAGTTCGGGCAAGGTGTTGTTCGTGCTCGCATTCCAGTTGCGCTGGTTTGCGTCGTCCCTGTTGCAGATCTGCACCGTCACCTTGCGGCCGTCCGCCTTGAGGCACCTGTGGGAGCCGATGTTGAGCAGCTGCCCCGTACCGTCGTAGTAGCGCCAGCGGGCGTAGCCGCTGTCGCAGCTCCCCATTGCGACGTCGGGCCAGGCGGGGTTGGGGACCACGAGGCACTTGCCGGGGTTGAGGACCTGCTCGAACTTGTAGGTGGGATCGGTGTCGGCCTGCGCCGGGGTCACGGACGTCAGGCCGATCATGAGGGCTGCTCCCAGCCCGGCAAAGAGCGTCTTCTTCTTCATGTGTTCCTCACGTGCTGTTCCGATGGGGGGTTGCCGTCGCTGTGGCGGGTCCGTGTCGACTGCGTCCTGGTGACGGCCTGCCGGGACGCGTACGGACGTTCTAGGAGTTCACGACCCGGTAGAGGCGGAACTCGATACGGACTCCCGGCAGGAGGCGTCCTTGTGCCACGAAGGTCGAGTGGTTCACCCACGCGTAGCGCTCGTCACCGGTCTCCATGCGGGGAGTCACGAAGAAGTGCTGGTCGCCGAAGTCGGTAGGCGTGTCACCGCCGTTGAACACCTTCCTGACGCCCTCGGTCATCTCCAGCAGGCCCAGGTACTGGACGTAGATCTTCGCGCCGTCGCCGGTCTCGAAGACCGTGCGCACGTCGACGCGGGCGAAGCCGTCGTCACCGATCAGCATGTAGTCGCCACCACCGCTGCCGATGGTGCCGTTGATGCGCTTGCCGGTGACCTTGCCTTCCCTGGCCTGGCCGATGACACGCATGCCGTACGGGCCCTTCCCGACCGCGAGCGAGGCGGGGTTCAGGTCGATGGAGTAGTCCAGCTCGTGGATCAGCAGCGGCTTGTTGGTCACCAGGAGTCCCATGCGGTCGGCAGCGGCGGTCACGGTCCGCCGTACGGTGCGTCCCGCGGGAGGCCGGACCGGGCCGGGCGCGGGCGGGCCCCACGGTTCGGCCTCACCGGTCCGGAAGGCCGGTCGTCGGCGGCGTCTGCCCGCACTACGCGGCAGGTGACGGAACGGTTCACGGGTCAGCGTGACCACAGCGAGTCGAGTGCCACGGCCTGTGCGATGGCCAGACGGCGGTCGACCACGGGGGAGGCGACGTCCAGGACGTGCCCCCCGTGCCGCTCGCGTGCCCGGTCGACGCACAGGGCCCGTTCACCGCTGCCGGTGGTGAAGTCGAAGCCGGAGGACCAGACGGTCTGCGGCAGGCGGAACAGGGGGAAGGCGTCCCACGCGTGCCTCAGCGCGGACGTCAGCGTGCCGCGCTCACGGCCGGTCAGCAGGAGGGCGCGGCCCTGCCGCATCGTCCATTCCGGTCGCGAGGGTGAGGCGGTGAACGTCGCCCGGAACGAGCCGATGACCGCGCCCGAGCCGTCCCGTACCTCATGGACGGCGTCCCGGGAGTGCGGGAAAGGAGACGTCCGCACCACGAACAGCACCCAGGACATGGTCCTGTCGGTATAGAAGACGAGCCGGTCCGGCATGTCCGTGCCGCGGCCCTCGGCGTAGGCCACCATCTCGGCGTCGGGGCTGCCGGCACAGCCCCAGGTCACCTCGTACCGGTCGCCCGCGACGGCCGGATCCCGTCTGATCTGGAAAAGCCTGGCCTGCTGGTGCCGCCACCCGTTCACCGCTCCACTCCTCGCATGTTCGCCGCACCCAACGACGAAGCGGGGACAGCGGTTCACCCGGTGCGCCGTCGCGGCGTCACGGCGCCGAGGGCGGCACACGCGCGGTGAACCGGAGGACGGTGGCCCTCGTTCCTCCGGAGTGTGCACTGACGACCCGACAGAACCACGCGAGAACGCGGCAGGCGCACGGCGCAGACCGTACCGGTCCGCGTCAGCATCACCGAGCGAAGGAGCCGACATGACCGAGGCCGCCACCACCGAGACCCACGTACAGGCCGAAGGGGGAACGTGCGAGACGGTTCCCGTGCACTTCGACGACCTGGACTCCTACGGGATGGTGCACCACGGCCGCTACGCCTCCCTGCTGGAACGCGGGCTGACCAGCTACTGGGTACGTGCCGGATTCTCCTTCGACCGGTCCACCACGATCCCGGACCAGTACCAGGTCATCCGGGCGCTGGAGTTCGTCTACGAGTTCCCGATCACCAGCATCGGCGAGGTGCTGGTGGAGTTCTGGATCGAGCGGCTGGGCCGCACCAGCTGGACGTACGCCTTCCGCATCATGTCCGGGGACCGCACCACCGTGCACGCCACCGGCAAGCGCGTCCAGGTCAACCTCGACCCGGCGACGGGCAAGTCGACGCCGTTCAGCCCCGAGGCGGTGGAGCGGGCCCAGCCACTGGTCAGGCCCGGCGTGGCCGGCTGAACGTCCCACCCCGCGCGCGGACTGCGGACTTCAGGGGCGAGCACGTCACGTCCCGGAAGCCCTTCTCCCCCGGTGGACGGAACATGACGCACGCCACGTCGGGTCCGTGAACCGGTCGCGGGGCACGGCCGTAGTGCTGGTGGGCCGGGCGCGTCATGGGTTGGACTCCAAGCGGCGTGCCCGGCCCGCACCGGCCGTCCAGTACCGCGGCCGCTGTCGTCCGGACGACACGTCCCACCCCCCTTTCCGAGACCCCCACCGCAGTTCCTCCGCCCGTCGCCAGGACCGGCCGGGGCCGCCGGGCTCACTCGATCCCGTACGGCCGCACGTCCGCCACCGCCTGCCGCGCGGACGTCATCCGACGCGTGGGCCTCTCACTCGACCGAACGTCTGAGCCTGGAGTACACAGTTGAGGTCAGCACACCCCCTCCACCCCGTCGTCGTGAGTGGTGTCGGAGCGACAACTCCCCTGGCCGGAGACGCGGCACTCATGTGGAAGGAGATGCTCGCCGGTCGGTCGGGAGCGGTGACCCTGGACCAGGAGTGGGCCGCCGACCTGCCGGTGCGGATCGCCGCCCCGGCCGCGGTCGACCCCTCCGAGGTACTGCCCCGGCATGTCCTGCGCCGGCTGGACCGGGCCAGCCAGTTCGCGCTGATCGCCGCCCGGGAGGCCTGGGCGGACGCGGGTTTCGCCACCGGAACCGATGAGGCGGAGGACGCCGCCGTACAGCCCGAACGGCTGGCGGTGGTGATGGGCACCGGTGTAGGCGGCGTCTCGACACTGCTGGACCAGCACGACGTGCTGCGCGAGAAGGGCCCCCGCAGGGTGTCGCCACTGACCGTGCCGATGCTGATGCCGAACAGCCCGGCCGCGCAGATCGGCCTCGACATCGGGGCCCAAGGCGGTGTGCACACCGTGGTGAGTGCGTGCGCGTCGGGCGCCGAGGCCGTCGGCTACGCCATCGACATGGTGCGTACCGGGCGCGCCGATGTCGTCGTCGCCGGCGGCACGGAGGCATGCATCGTGCCGCTGAACCTCACCGCGTTCGGCAACATGATGGCGATGTCACGGCGCAACGACGACCCGTCCACGGCGTCACGCCCCTACGACCGGGACCGCGACGGCTTCGTCCTCGGCGAGGGCTCGGGCATCGTGGTCGTGGAGAACGCCGAGCACGCGGCACGGCGCGGGGCACGGGTGTACTGCGAGGCGCTCGGCCAGGGTCTGTCCTCCGACAGCCACCACATCGCTCAGCCCGAGCCCACCGGCCGGGGTATCGCCGCCGCGCTGCGGCAACTGATGGAGGCCACCGGCATCACACCGGCCGAGGTGGCCCACGTCAACGCCCACGCGACGTCGACACCCCAAGGCGACCTGACCGAGATCAGGGCGCTGCGGCAGGTGCTGGGCAGCCATCTGTCGCAGGTCGCCGTGTCCGCGACGAAGTCGATGACCGGGCACCTGCTGGGCGGAGCGGGCGGAGTGGAGACGGTCGCCACCGTGCTCGCCCTGCACCACCGCACCGCACCGCCCACCATCAACATCACCGACCTGGACGACGAGGTCGACCCCGCGCTGGTCTCCGCGTCACCGCGCGCCCTTCCCGAGGGACCCGTCGTCGCGCTGAACAACTCCTTCGGTTTCGGCGGCCACAACGTCGTCCTGGGCTTCCGCGCCCTGGAGGATCCCTGCCCCTTCCCGCGCGCTCAGGATGTCAAGAGCTTCCTGCGCGACATCATCACCGCCGTGCCCGGCCCCCGCTCCTGACCACCGGCCGGGCGGCCGGCGCGTCGCGCGCACCGACCGCCCGGTCCGCCTCTCCTGTCCGCTCACGACACACGAGGAAGTCACACGATGAACGCCAGCAATCCTCCCCTCTCCGATATGTCCCGGCGCGCCGCGCTGGGCACGATGGCCGCGACCGCGCTGACCGTGACGGCCGCGGCCGGTGCGGCGACGGCCGCCGCCGCACCGGCCGCCGGCACCCGAACGGGGGCCGCGGACGCGGTCCTGGGTACGGGCACCCGGTCGTTCCCCTCCACTCGCCTGCGGCAGAGCACCGAGTCCGGTCCCCTGGAAACCGGCTTCCCACTCAGTCATGTGGCCGTCCAGTGGACGGGAGCAGCACGGGGCGGCCGTATCCGGTTCCTCTCCGCCGACGGCGCCCCCGGCGCGTGGCAGAGGGTCCGGCCCGGCTGCGTCGCGGGCAGGGACACCGCGCGGGGCGGCGCACAGGGGCACTCCGCGGTGTCCGCCATGGTGGCGGCGCCCGCCAGGGCATACGGGTACGAGATCGAGCCGCCCGTGGACGCCGCGGACGTCCGGTCGGTGGCGCTGGACACGATGGCCGGTCCCCAGCGCAGCCAGGTGCGCGCCGAGCGGAGGGTTCCGCGCTGGGCGACGAACGTGCCGTACCTGAGCCGGGCGGACTGGGGCGCCGACGAGTCGCTGCGCTTCCTGCCGGACGGCACCGAGAACACTCCGACGGCCTACTACCCGGCCCAGGTGATGAGCGTCCACCACACTGCCGGACGCAACGACGACCCGGACCCCGCGGCCACGGTGCGCGCCATCTACGCGTATCACGCGTTGATCAACGACTGGGGCGACATCGGTTACCACTTCCTGATCGACGCCGAGGGCCGCGTCTACGAGGGCCGCTGGTCGGGCACCGACGGGACGCCCGCCCACAACGCCGAGGGCAAGCTGGTCACCGCCTTCCACGCCGCCGGGTACAACAGCGGCAACCTCGGCGTCGCCCTCCTCGGCACGTACACCGACCGCGCCCCCAGCGCGGCCGCCCGCGCCTCCCTGGTGACCGTGCTCGCCGCCCACGCCCAGACCCACGGGCTCGACGCGACGGCCACCACCACGTTCGTCAACCCCGTCAACGGCGTCACCAAGAGGAACCCCGTGCTCAGCGGGCACCGCGACTGGCTCACCACGGAGTGCCCCGGCGGCACCCTGTACGCGGACCTGCCCAAGCTGCGCACCCTGGTGGGACGCCCCGCCTGAGGCACGGCACCGCTCGGCGTGCCGGTCCACGCCGAGCGGTGCCCCGCACACCTGCGGCCCGTACGCCGCTCACGTCCACGGCGGACGGGTCGCGGGCGTGACGCCCTCCCACCGCGGACCGGGCCCGGCGGCCGCCCCTCCGGCGTTTCCCTTCGGCATCTCACCCGCAAAGTGTCCTGCGAACCCCCCCCCACCACGGTATTGCAATGTTCCATAGAATTATGGAATAGTGAGGGCGGCGCCACACCGTCGCAGACGCACCGTGAAGGGACCAGTGATGACCGAACGCAGGACAGGCGAGCCGGGGGGTCGTTCCGACCTGACCCCCGCGCGCTACACGTGCGTCCGGTGCGGACAGGACGGCGAGCACACCCGTGAGGCCAACCGCTGCATCGGCGGCCACGCGGGCGTACGCGCCGACGGGACCCTGCTGGTACCCCACTGCCGCCACTGCCGCCACCGCGCGGAACAACCAGGCCTGCGGGAACGGATCGCCTCTCTGATCAGCGGCCTGGAAGCCGTCGGCGCAGCCGAGGACTCCACTCCCGAACGACTGCTGCACTGCCCGGTACCGGCCTGTCAGGCCGGCCCCTGGGTCCACCCGGCCGACGCGCTCCTGCCGCTCGAAGTCCCTTACAGCTTCAGCAGCCGGCGCTACTTCCACCCGTGCCCCTGGTGCCTGCACGACGACCCCGTCCAGGCACGGCAGTGGCAGGCACGGACGGCCGACACCTGCGCCACCGAGTTGAGGCTCGTACTCGACGAAGACGCCCGGCCGACGGGACGCACCAGCCCGCGGTCAGCCTCCCTGGCACCAGGCCCGCCGCCGGCGGCCCCGCCGCACCACACCCCTGGAGACGACCATGCACAGCAACACCCGTGAAGTGATCATCATCGGCTCCGGGCCCGCCGGCTACACGGCGGCGCTCTACACCGCGCGCGCGTCGCTGAAGCCGCTGGTGCTCGAGGGCGCCGTCACTGCGGGCGGGGCGCTGATGAACACCACCGAGGTGGAGAACTTCCCCGGCTTCCAGGACGGCATCATGGGCCCCGAGCTCATGGACAACATGCGCGCCCAGGCCGAGCGCTTCGGCGCCGAGCTGATCCCCGACGATGTCGTCGCCGTCGACCTGACCGGTGAGATCAAGACCGTCACCGACACCGCCGGCACGGTCCACCGCGCCAAGGCCGTCATCGTCACCACCGGCTCCCAGCACCGCAAGCTCGGCCTGCCGAACGAGGACGCTCTGTCCGGCCGCGGCGTCTCCTGGTGCGCGACCTGTGACGGCTTCTTCTTCAAGGACCAGGACATCGCCGTGATCGGCGGCGGTGACACCGCGATGGAGGAGGCCACGTTCCTCTCCCGCTTCGCCAAGTCCGTGACGATCGTCCACCGCCGGGACACCCTGCGCGCCTCCAAGGCGATGCAGGAGCGCGCGTTCGCCGACCCCAAGATCTCCTTCGTCTGGGACAGCGAGATCGCCGAGGTCCAGGGCGACCAGAAGCTGTCGGGCCTGAAGCTGCGCAACGTCAAGACCGGCGAGCTCTCGGACCTGGCCGTGACCGGCCTGTTCATCGCCATCGGCCACGACCCGCGCACCGAACTCTTCAAGGGCCAGCTCGACCTGGACCCCGAGGGCTACCTCAAGGTGGAAGCCCCCTCGACCCGCACCAACCTCACCGGTGTCTTCGCCGCCGGTGACGTGGTCGACCACACCTACCGCCAGGCGATCACCGCCGCCGGCACCGGCTGCTCCGCAGCCCTCGACACCGAGCGCTACCTCGCCGCCCTCGCGGACGAGGAGCCGGCCGAGCCCGAGAAGACCACCGTCTGAACCCCCGCCCAACCCGCGCACACCGCAACCCACCGAACAGTCAAGGAGCCCACCGTGGCCGGCACCCTGAAGAACGTGACCGACAAGTCCTTCGCCCAGGACGTCCTCAAGAACGACAAGCCCGTCCTGGTGGACTTCTGGGCCGCCTGGTGCGGCCCGTGCCACCGCATCGCCCCGGTCCTCGAAGAGATCGCCGCCGAACACGGTGACAAGCTGGAGATCGTCAAGCTGAACATCGACGAGAACCCGGACACGGCCGCCAAGTACGGCATCATGTCCATTCCGACCATGAAGGTCTTCGAGAACGGGAAGGTCGCCGGCACTCTCGTGGGAGCCAGGCCGAAGGCCATGGTGGAGCGCGACCTCTCCCGCTTCCTGCGCTGACCCCCGCCGGGCGCCGGCGGGCCGGTTGCCGGCGGTCACCGCCGCACCGCTCAGCCGGCGCCCGGCGCCTCGTACATCGCGTCGATCTCCCCGGCGTAGCATTCGGCCACCACACGCCGTTTGACCTTCAGGGTCGGGGTCAGTTCGCCGTGCTCGATGTCCAGGTCCCGGGGGAGCAGCGTGAACTTCTTGACCGTCTGCCAGCGCTGCAGCCGTTCGTTGAGCCGGCGGACGTAACCGTCCACGAGACGTATGGTGGCCGGGTCCGCGATCACCTCGGCGTAGGTCTTCGCACCCATCCCCTGCTCGGCGGCCCAGGGCATGAGGGCCGCGGCGTCCAGGCCGATCAGCGCCGTGCAGTAGTTCCGGTCGCTGCCGACCACCATGACACTGCCGGCGAAGGGGCACAGGGCCTTGAAGGCGCCCTCGATCTCGCTGGGTGCCACGTACTTGCCGTTGGACGTCTTGAATACGTCCTTCTTGCGGTCCGTGATGCGCAGGTACCCGTCCGCGTCGAGTTCGCCGATGTCGCCGGTGTGGAACCAGCCGTCCGGTTCCAGCACCTCGGCGGTCCGGTCGGGAAGCCCGTGGTACCCCTCCATGACCGCCGGACCACGCAGCAGCACCTCACCGTCCGCGGCGATCCGTACCTCCGTGCCCGGCATGACCGGGCCGACCGTGCCAATACGGGGGGCGGTGACGGGATTGACGTTGGTGCCGGCGGAGGTCTCCGTCAAACCGTAGCCCTCCAGCACCGGCACGCCGGCCCCGAGGAAGAAGCCGCCGATCTCCGGGACCAGGGCCGCGCTGCCCGAGATCGCCGCCCGCATGCGGCCACCGAACACCTCGCGGATCTTGGCGTACACCAGGCGGTCCGCCAGCCGGTGCTGGAGCCGCCGGGTGAGGGCCGGGCGGCCCTCGCGGGCGTGCTCCCGCGCCACCTGCGCGGCCCACCGGAACACCGCGTGACGCAGGCGGCCGGACTCCCGCGCCCGGGTGGCGATGCCGTTGTAGGCCTTCTCGAAAATGCGGGGGACCGCGGCCATCACCGTGGGCCGGATGTCCGACAGGTTGCCGACCACACGGTCGACCCGCCCGTCGACATACATCACGTGACCGGTGGCGATGTGACCGCAGACCAGAGACTTCCCGAAGACGTGCGACAGCGGCAGCCACAGATACTGGACGTCGTCCGCCCGCAGCGTGCCGACCGCCTCCTGCGCCACCGCCTGGTAGGACCAGCAGTCGTGGGTCAGCCGCACCCCCTTGGGACGGCCCGTGGTACCCGAGGTGTAGATCAGCGTGGCCAGCCGGCCGGGGGCCAGCGCACGGACCCCGTCCTCGACCAGCCGCGGGTCGCGGGCGAGCACGGCAGCGCCCCGGCGCCGCAGTTCCTCCAGCGAAAGCACGGTGACGCCCTCGGCCGCCGGCCGGGCGGCGGACTCCATCAGAACCACGGTGCGCAGGCGCGGTAGCCGGTCCTTGACGCCGAGCACCTTCTCCAGTTGCCCGGCGTCCTCCGCGATGAGCACCGTGCTGCCGGAGTCGGCCAGGATGTACGCCGTCTCGTCCGCATTCGTGGTGGGGTACACCGTGGTGGTGGCGGCACCGGCGCTCATGACAGCGAGATCCACCAGGATCCATTCCATGCGCGTCGTGGCGAGGATCCCCACCCGGTCGTCCTCCGCGACGCCGAGCGTCGTCAGTCCTGCCGCGATGTCCTGCACCCGCTGCCCCGCCTCGGACCAGGTCAGCGAGTCCCACTGCGTGGGGCCTTCCTCGTCGAGGCGCGCGGGAAACCGGTAGGCGACCGCGTCGGGATCGCTGCGTACCCGGTCCGACAGGAGGTGCAGGACACTCGCGGGACGTTCGGCGACCCGGTTGGGGACTGTACTCATGACACTGCTCCGGCAGGGGAGGTGGCGGGCGGCACGCGCAGGGTGTGACCGGGTCCGTGCCGCCTGGCGGGGGAGGCCGAACGCGGCACGGATCCGATGACCGAGGAACCGTACGACCGGCGCCTCGTGCGCGTACTACGCGCCTGAACCGCCACCGGTTCACCCCCTGGAGCGGACCGGGGAGGAAAAGCGGTGCGGCAGGGGACGACAGCGGGCCCGGGGATGCCGGGGGGTGCCGTCCACATCAATCAGCATGGAGGCCTCGGCCCGGTACACGAAACGGGTGACCGGGAAGCTCGCGCCCGGCGCGGACGTGCGGTAGCCGCGGACCTCGACCGCGTAGTCGACGTCCGCCGGCAGGTCGATGCTCCACCCTTCGCCGTGCGGCGGGGCCACCTCCGAGAAGAAGCTCCAGCACCTGACGCCGGTGCCAGGTCGCAGAGCCGAACCGATCACGTAGACGCGGTAGGTGCCCGTGGCTCGGAGGACCAGTGATGCGGTGGCGGGGGCCGCGGCGGCGCGCCGTCGTCTGCGCACGGCGAACGCCGCAGCGGCAGCGCATCCCGCGCCCGCGCAGGCGAGAAGGGCCGGGCGGACGACGACGGGCATGGACATGGGCGTGTCCTACCTTTCAAGCGTGGGTCTGCTTCGGTCATTCGTAAGATCGAAGGGCCCAGGGGTTCTGGGTATGGCTGTCATGGGTGAGCCCGTCGGATGGCTTAGAGGACTTGGCCGCCCGGAGCCCCGCGACGACTCGACCGCCAATTGGGATACGCGACTTGATCGCTGCTGTAGGACAACGTCGGCGAGGTCGTCTGCGGGTCTGACGTGAACAGGCGAGCTGGCGGAGGGGAACGTGCCCGAGATCTGGGCCGGGGTGTCCTCTCGGGCGCGGACAGGGGTGCTCCACCCGGCGCGGTGGCCCCGTCGCCATTACGGGCCGGTGTGACCCCCGGTTCACCGGGCACAGGGCCGCAGCCCTGTGCCCGGTGAACCGGCACCCGAGGTGCAGAAGCCGAAGGGCTGGGGGCCGGCGGCGCGCGGTCAGGGGGATGTTCCCGCTGCGCTCGGCCTGATGAGACCCGTCTCGTAGGCGAGAATGGTCGCCTGCACCCGGTCCCGCAGGCCCAGTTTGCCCAGCAGCGCATTGACGTGGGACTTGACGGTTCCCGCCGTCACCCCCAGTCGCTCACCGGTCTCCGCGTTGGACAGTCCGGACGCGACCAGGAGCAGCACCTCGCGCTCGCGCGGCGTGAGTAGACGCAAGGCGTGCTCGGCTTGCGGCTGCGCGGTGGCGCCCGTGCTGAAGGCATCGATCAGCCGCCTTGTGACACCGGGCGCGAGGAAGCCGTCGCCCGCGGCCACCACCCGGATGGCGTCGATGAGCTGCTCGGGCCGGGCGTCCTTGAGGAGGAAACCGGACGCGCCCACCCTCAGGGCCTCGTAGACGTACTCGTCCAGGTCGAACGTGGTCAGCACCAGGACACGGGGACCGTTGTCCAGGCTGGTGATCAGGCGGGTGGCGCTCAGACCGTCCATGCCGGGCATACGGATGTCCATCAAGACCACGTCGGGTGAGGTCTGCTGCGCGAGGGTGACCGCGGCGGCTCCGTCCCCCGCTTCCCCTATGACCTCCAGGTCCGGCTCCGCGTCGATGACGGCGGCGAAACCGGCCCGGACCACGACCTGGTCGTCGATGACGATGACACGAACGCTGATGGGGTACCTCCCGCTCTCGGGGTGCCGGCACCACTGCCGGCACCGGTCACACCACAACCGCACACCACAACACACCGGAAGCACGCCCACCGGAGGTCCTGTCGCTCCGACCACCGGGGGAGAAACCTCCAGCACCGGCCACGGCCCCGGCAGGACCACCGCCCCGCGCAGATCTCCGGACGGCTTCTTCGCGGTCCCATTGAACCGTCCGCGCCACAGGCACGTAGTCCGCGTTGCCGGTTCCTGCGACGACGCGATGCACCGCCGCAGCTTCGGCCTACCGTGGCGGTAGCCGACGGGAGCCGCCCCGACCCGTACAGGGCGGCTCCCGCCAACCCGTGTGCAGCGGCCCGGTTCCGCGTTCGGTGCCCGTCACCGCCGCGACCTCTCCCCCGACCCTCCGACCTCCCCGTCGTCCACGGCCGGGACAGCGCCCCCGAACCCGGCGGGCGTTCCCGGGCCTCCACCGCGAAAAGCTCCGTCCTCCCGCGGGTACGGACCCACCCGAGCCCGCCGCCCGCCGCGGCACCCGCCACCTCCCGCTCCCAAGAGGCGGCGGCGAGCCGGTCGCCGTACCCGCGTACGGCGGACCGCAGGGAGCCGCCACCCGCCGTTCGAACCGGGTTTGCACGCCGGGCGGCGCGAGCGGCGGTGTCCGACGACACGGCGCTGACGGGCTCCGCACCACGGCGCGGCCCGCCACACCCGCCCGTGCCCGTCCGGGCGGGGCGGCGGACACCGCTCCGGGACAACCTGACGGCACCCTTGGCGCACCGCCGGGGCGCGGCATCACGGCACACGGGGCGCGCACCGGTCCTCCGCGTGTGCCGGTCGATCAACGCTTCCAGAGTCTGGCGGCGGCCGGGGGTGAGGGTGCCGAGCAGGGCGTCGCGCACCACGGTGCCCGCGAAGGAGTACTTTCCCGCAGTACCGTCGGCGCCGGCCGTCCAGGTGAGCAGGCCGCCAGCCAGCGCACTGTCCAGCCGCTGCCGGACCGCGGCGGCGGTCAGGCCGAGGACGGCGGCGAGGCGGCGGACATCGACATCGGGACCGGTCAGCGCGGCCAGGTGCAGCACCTCGGCGGTGGACTCGTCGACCCCGGACAGCATGCCGTTGACGACGTGGACGACCGTGGGCGGCACCAGCGCTCCTGGGCCGGACGGCAGGGCACCGGCCGTCAGCAGGGCCGTCAGGAGAGCCGGACTGCCCCCACTCGCCCGCCGCAGCCGCGCCGAGTCGGCCGGTCCGGTGTGCACCGCGGCCTGCGGTGCGGACGCCAGCAGGGTCCGCACGTCGCTCTCGGTGAGCGGGGCCAGCTCGGCGACGACGGCGTTGCGGCGGGCGAACGCCGCCAGCACGCGGTGGATGTGCGAGGTCCGTTCCATCGAAGAGGTCACCGCCACCACGACCAGGAGCGGCACGTCGTACAGGGTCTCGGCCAGGGCGGTCAGACGCTGTGCCTCCGCCGCGGTCATGCCCTCGGCGTCGTCGACGAGCCACACCCGCGGGTGCGCCGCCGCGTCCCCGCACCGCGCCGGGTACCTCTCCGTTTCGTCCAGCAGCGCGCCGACACCTTCCGCAACCACCCCGGCGTGATTCCCTTCCCCGGGATGGCGGGCCCAGTGCACGGTCCCGTCCGCGGCACGCACCAGCTCGGCGATCTCCTGCAGTAGACGGGTCCTGCCCGACCCCGGCGGTCCCTGCAGCACGGCCCAGCGCGGCTCGTACCGGCTGGCCTCCACCGCCGAGCGCAGCACCGCGAGTTCCGTGTCGCGGCCCACCACGGGTATGGACGGTGCCGCGGGCTTCGGGCGTGATCGCGCATCGGCCAGGACGGCGGCTTGCCCGGACGGCTCCTCGTCGTCGCGGAGCAGGTCGGCGTGGATCCTGCGCAGGGCGGATCCAGGCTCCACGCCGAGTTCCTCGGCGAAGTACAGTCGGATCTCGGCGTAACGCCGCAGCGCCTCCACCGGCCGCCCGGCCGCCTGCAGAGCGCGCAGGAGCACAGCCCAGGACGGCTCACGCAAGGGCTGGTCACGCACCAGCGCGTCGGCCACCTCCACCGCCGCGCGGGCGGAACCGGTCCGCAGCAACAGAAGGACGCGCAGTTCCATCGCCTCACGGCGCAGTTCGCTCAGCCGGTCCGCCTCCGGCTCGGCGAAGGCGTAGCCTGCGGCCTCGGTCAGGGGAAGACCCCGCCACGAGCGCAGTGCCTCTTCGAGGTGTTCGACCGCATGATGCGGGCGGCCGTCCCGGGCGGTCTCACGGGCGCAGCGCAGCCGGTACTCGAAGATCTCGGCGTCGGTGGCGCAGTCCGGCAGGACCAAGCGGTAGCCGGTTGCGGTGGTCAGCAGGCTCGCGCCGGTCAGCGCGGCCAGCGCGGAACGGAGCCGGCTGATGTGCGCGTGCAGGGACGCCACGGCCGAAGGAGGAGGAGAGCCGTCCCACAGGTCGTGGACAAGCCGCTCGGAGGAGACTGGGACCCCGTCGGCGACCAGAAGACGCAGGAACAGGCGCCGACGCTGCAGCGGTCCGAGAGGAAGCGTCTGGCCGGAGTCGCCGAGACGCACCTCCAGGGGTCCCAGGAGGCATACGGATGCGAGGGGCACCGGCCGACACGCAGGCACATCCGGCGACTCATCGCCATCCGATGAGCGGCCGTCGTCGCTCTGGGACATGCTGGGCGCGTGGCTCATGGAAGCAGAGTGCTGCTGTCAGGTGCTCACCTCACAGGCCACTTCGTTGCTCATTTTCCGTCGGCCGGCCGGGCATGCGGTGAGCAGTGGGCTTTTGTCGGTGTTCGGTGTCGTGCGCGGGGTGGTCCGGGCTGGTGGGGTGGGGGGTGCCCGGAGTGGCTCCGTGGCGGCGGAGCCCGGACGCGGGAAGGGTCAGTCCCCCAGGAGCACCCCGCGATCGGCCAGGAGTCTGCGCAGTTCCCGCATGGCGTAGTAGGACCGGGACTTCACCGTCCCCGCCGGGATGCCCAGGCGTTCCGCGGCCTGGGTGACCGTGTACCCGCTGAAATACATGAGCGTGATCACCTCACGCTGCTGCCCGGGCAGTTCGGCCACTGCCTCCGCGACCACCCGCGCGGTCAGGACACGGTCCGACTCATCCGCGGAAACGGTCTCCTGCACGTCGGACAACTGCGTCTCGACCGGCCGGATCCGGCAGGCCCGGTGATGATCGATGACCAGGTTGCGCACCACGGTGAACAACCACGGCCGTGCCTTGTCGATGTCCCCGTCGAACATGGCACTGTGCCGCCACGCCCGGGCGAAGGCCTCCTGCAGCAGGTCCTCCGCACGGTGCCAGTCA
>NZ_JAGMUE010001403.1:0-694 GCF_019049165.1 Streptomyces sp. AC627_RSS907 | reverse complement strand
CGCTCGACCACGCCGCCGGCCTGCTCGGGGTCGGGCAGCGTCGCGGGGTCTATGGCCCGCACCAGCCGGGTGAACTCCTTGAGCGTGAAGGTGCGCAGGCCGGCCGAGTGCCCCATGGAGATGACCTGGGCCCGGTGGTCGCGGGTGGCGGTCAGGACCAGGTCGGCGCGGATGACGTGCTCGTCGAGGAGTTCGCGGCCGAGGAAGCCGTCCGGGTCCGCGCCGAAGTCGGCCAGCACGGTGGCGGCGTGCGCCTCCATCGGCGCGCCCTCGTGACCCCAGGTGCCCGCGCTCTCCACGACGAGGCCACCGATGTACGGGTCGCCGAGCCGGTGCGCCAGGGCGTGCCGGTTCAGCCGCTCGGTGATGGGCGAGCGGCACACGTTGCCGGTGCTGACGTGGAGGATGCGAAAGGCGCCCGCGCCGTGGCCCTGGCCACCGTCGCGGAAGAGGTCACCGTCCGCTATGCCACGCCCGTGGGGGGACGTCAATTGGCCACCTCAAGATCGGGCACGACCTCGCGCAGTTGGTCAGCGCTGAGGGCGCCCGCGCGCAGCAGCACCGGCACCTTGCCGGTCACGTCCACGATGGAGGACGGCACGGCGGCCGGCGTCGGCCCGGCGTCGAGGTAGACCGAGATGGAGTCGCCGAGCATGTCCTGGGCCGCGTCGCAGTCCTGCGGCGAGGGGTGACC
>NZ_JAGMUE010001402.1:0-609 GCF_019049165.1 Streptomyces sp. AC627_RSS907 | reverse complement strand
GCTGGTGCGCCCGCGTCGGTAGTCCACGACCAGGTCGGCCACGTCGAGCAGCGGGGCGTCGCCGTTGGTGTCCGTGTTCATGCGCGCACCGTCCGTCCGGCCTTGTTCCAGGCCGCGTCCAGTTCGGCGCGGCTCTCGGTGTCGTCCTGCGAGGCTTTGATGAGCTCCGCGGTGTACGGGTCGCCGGGGTGGGCGAAGATCTGCTCGACCGCGCCGGTCTCGATGACCCGGCCGTCCTTCATGACGGCGACCCGGTCGCAGATGTCGGCGACCACGCCGAAGTTGTGGGTGACGATGACGAGCGCCATCCCGTACTCCCGCTGCAGCTCGCGCAGGAGTTCGAGCACCTCGGCCTGGACCGTGACGTCGAGCGCCGTGGTGGGTTCGTCGGCGACCAGCAGGCTGGGGTTGCCGGCGACGGCTCCCGCGATCAGGACGCGCTGGGCCATGCCGCCGGAGATCTGGTGCGGGTGGCAGGCCAGTACGCGGTCGGGGTCGGTGATGCCGACCCGCAGCAGCACCTCGCGGGCCCGCTCCCGGGCCTGTGCCCTGGTCAGCTTGTGTACCGCCCGCAGGGGTTCCATGAGTTGGTGGCCGACGGTGTAGCAG
>NZ_JAGMUE010001401.1:0-575 GCF_019049165.1 Streptomyces sp. AC627_RSS907 | reverse complement strand
TGAACGACGCCCACATCTCGTCGCTCAGCCCAGGCGGGCGCACCAGGGGGGTGTCGGTGGTGCCGGGCAGGACGGCGTTGACCCGGATGCCGTGCGCCCCGTAGTCCAGCGCGGCCGACTTCACGATGCCCTCGACGCCCCGCTTGCTGGCGCAGTAGCCGGCGTGGGCGGGGCGGGCGCGCTCGGCGCCGCTGGAGGAGGTGCACACGATGACGCCGCCGCCGCGCTTGATGAGGTGGGGTATCGCGTACTTCATGGCGAGGAATACGCCCCGCTCGTTGGTGCGGGTGATGTCGTCCCACTGGGCGACGGTCGTCTCGTGCAGCGGCCGGGAGAACTCGACGCCCGCGTTGGCGAACGCGATGTCGAGGCCGCCGTACCGCCCCACGACCCCGTTCACGAACGCCTCGACCTGGTCGGCCTCGCGCACGTCGGCCCGCAGGTAGCTGGCCTCGCCGCCGGCGGCGCGGATCTCGCGCTCCACGGTGCGGCCGAGTTCGCTCCGCCGCCCGCAGAAGCCGACCTTCGCGCCCTCGGCGGCGAACGCCTTGGCGGTGGCGCGGCCGATCCCGGAG
>NZ_JAGMUE010001400.1:0-361 GCF_019049165.1 Streptomyces sp. AC627_RSS907 | reverse complement strand
CCCTGGGCAGATCAGCTTGACCCAGGAACCCTTAGTCAATCGGCGCACACGTTTCCCACGTGTGAATCGCTACTCATGCCTGCATTCTCACTCGTGAACCATCCACAACTCGCTTACGCGGCTGCTTCACCCGGCACACGACGCTCCCCTACCCAACCCAACAGGCGTTAGCCCTATATGTTGGATTGACACGACTTCGGCGGTACGCTTGAGCCCCGCTACATTGTCGGCGCGGAATCACTTGACCAGTGAGCTATTACGCACTCTTTCAAGGGTGGCTGCTTCTAAGCCAACCTCCTGGTTGTCTCTGCGACTCCACATCCTTTCCCACTTAGCGTACGCTTAGGGGCCTTAGTCGATG
>NZ_JAGMUE010001399.1:0-605 GCF_019049165.1 Streptomyces sp. AC627_RSS907 | reverse complement strand
ACGCTGGACCGGGCACCCGGACCTACGGGAAAGGCGTGGTCGGCGGGGAGCCCTCGTGCCCACCCACGACACATCGGCTGCCGAGCGCGCCGAGCGTCCCCACGGTCCGACCCATGGCGTAGGCGGGGGTGGTGATCGTCGTCGAGACGGCTGACGGTGTCGTCTGCCGTCATCGCATCTCTCCGTGGAACGCGTGGAGGGGCCCTGGTGCCTGTGGCACCAGGGCCCCGAAGGAACTGCTACACCATCTGCCGGCTCGTATACCGCACCGGCCTTCTGTTTCCGCTGACCCGACGGGAAACCTGTCGGGGGCGCGGGGATCGCGGTTGCTTGACCGGAGACCACCTCACTATCGATGTCCTGCGGTACCCGGGCTCCAGGACTTCCGCCCGGGCGATCCTGATGGCGTCTGGCTCCTCCGTTCTTCCCTCGGTGATCAACTGCGTGTCTGCTCCTGCCAACTGCTCGGTGGCCGGTGAAAGCACCACCCTTCGACAGCCAGCCCCGTCGCCCGTCCTGCGTCTGCTCTGGCTTGGAACCCCACTGCCGAACCTCCCGGTGCGCGCGCCCGCAGCCGACGCCTTCACCGAGGTGCTGCTCGGTAC
>NZ_JAGMUE010001398.1:0-611 GCF_019049165.1 Streptomyces sp. AC627_RSS907 | reverse complement strand
GCCTTGGCGACCCCGTACTTCTTCTCCTTGATCCGCTTCAGCGGCGTGGAGCCGGTGACGGAGCAGACCTTCTTGCCCTTGATGTCCTCCGGGGTCTTTATGTGGCTGTCCTTGTCGACCAGCAGGTCCTGGCCGGCGAGGTAGTACGGGCCGCCGAAGTCGACCTGCTTCTTGCGCTCGTCGTTGATCGTGTACGTGCCGACGTAGAAGTCGACGCCACCGCTGGAGAGCTGCGTCTCGCGGGCCTCGGTCGGCACCGTCTTCCACTCGATGTGCTTCTCGTCGAAGCCGAGTTCGGCGGCGATCATGCGGGCGATCTCGACGTCGAAGCCGGAGCGCTCCTTGGTGCTCGGGTCCTCGTAGCCGAGATTCGGCTGGTCGGCCTTGGTGCCGATCTTGATCGTCTTGCCCTTGGCCTTCGACCAGACCGGCGAGTCCTTGACGTCGGCCGCGGTGTTGACCTCGTAGGAGAGCTTCGGGGCGTCCTTGTCCTTCTTGTCGTCGTCCGGGCTGCCCTCCTTGCCACACGCCGTCGCCGTCACGGCCATGGCCAGTACGACGGCCGCCGCCGCTGCAGTCCTGCGGAGCTTCATGGTGAATGTCCTTTACGT
>NZ_JAGMUE010001397.1:0-664 GCF_019049165.1 Streptomyces sp. AC627_RSS907 | reverse complement strand
ACGCTGTCCAGGGCGCGACCGGGCCCCGCCGAGCCGAGCCGGCGCCGGCCCCCGCCGCGCGTGAGGCCGGCGCGCGTGAGGCCGACGCGCGTGAGGCCGACGCGTCTGGGCCTGACGCGGCGGGCGCCGCCTGGCTACGCCTCGAACCGCTCCCCCGCCGCGATGCGCACCCCGCGCGCCCAGTCGGCCCCGGCCATCGGCTTCTTGCCCTGCGGCTGCACCCACAGCAACTCGACGGCGTGGCTGCCGGTGCCGGCGAACACGGCGTTCTTCGTCGCGGCGATCTCGCCCGGGGCGAGGTCGGTGCGGTCGGTGACCAGCCGTACGGACTTCACCTTCAGCCGCTCGCCACGGAGGACCGTCCAGGCGCCGGGGGCCGGGGCGCAGCCGCGCACCACCCGGTCCACGCGCAGCGCGGGCGCCGCCCAGTCGATCCGGGCGTCCTCCACCTCGATCTTCGGCGCGAGCGAGACACCCTCGGCCGGCTGCGGCACCGGTCGCAGGGTGCCGTCCTCGATGCCGTCCATCGTCGCCGCGAGCAGCCCCGCGCCGGCGAAGGCGAGCCGGGTCAGCAGGTCGCCGCTGGTGTCGGTGGGGCGCACCTGCTCGGTGAGGACGCCGTACACCGGCCCCGAGTCCAGGCCCTGTTCGATGAGGAAGGTGG
>NZ_JAGMUE010001396.1:0-600 GCF_019049165.1 Streptomyces sp. AC627_RSS907 | reverse complement strand
GGCCTGGGCGTGCTGGTGGAACAGCCCGGCGCTCAGCCACAGCACGGTGATCCGCTCGCGGCGTAGCAACGCCGCCAGGGCGTCGGTGCTCAGCAGAGTCCGCGGGTCGGGCAGCACCAGACAGGCACCGTTCAGCAGCGGCGCGAACAACTCGTAGCAGGAGACGTCGAACGTGGGGTTGGTGGTGGCCAGCAGCCGGTCATCTGGCTTCAGCCGCAGATCTCCGGTGCCCAGCGTGAGCCGCAGAGGACCGCGGTGAGCACACACCACACCCTTGGGGGCGCCACTGGAGCCGGAGGTGAAGATGATGTAGGCAGGGTCGTCGACGCCCTGTCGCGGCTTGTCAACGGAGGCGGTGAGGTCCTGGGCGGAACCCTCGTCCGGGGCGTGCGGTTCCTTTTCGGGGCGGTCGGTGGGAGCGGGAGCGGCGAGGTCGTCGACGGTGAGGCAGGTCCGGCCCTCGGTAGCCTGCGACGGGCCGTCAGGGCCCGTCACGAGATGCTGGACGTCGGCCGCGTCGAGGATGCCGCGTAGTCGGCTCTCCGGGTGCGCGGGGTCCAGGGGAAGGTAGACCGCTCCGGCGGTCAGCACGCCCAGGGC
>NZ_JAGMUE010001395.1:0-856 GCF_019049165.1 Streptomyces sp. AC627_RSS907 | reverse complement strand
GGATGGCAACCATCCGGCCACTTCCCGCGTCTTCCCTCGGAGCCCAGCGTGCCAGGGTGCGGCCAGCGGCTCCTCAGCGGTCGCTGACGCGGCACTAGAGTGGGCGGGCGGCCGAGCACAGGGCCACGGAGCTGGGACACAGACCACGATCAGGTTGACCACGATCAGGGAGCGCATGACGTGCGGCCGGTAGGCAGCAAGTACCTGCTAGAGGAGCCGCTCGGACGCGGAGCCACGGGCACCGTCTGGCGGGCCCGCCAGCGCGAGGCGGCGGGCGCCGAGGCCGCCGTGGCCGGGCAGCCCGGCGAGACGGTTGCGATCAAGGTCCTCAAGGAGGAGCTGGCGCACGACCCCGAGATCGTCATGCGCTTCCTGCGCGAGCGCTCGGTGCTGCTGCGGCTCACCCACCCGAACATCGTCCGCACCCGCGACCTGGTCGTCGAGGGCGACCTGCTCGCCCTGGTGATGGACCTGGTCGAGGGCCCGGACCTGCACAAGTACCTGCAGACCAACGGGCCGTTCACGCCCGTGGCCGCGGCCCTGCTCACCGCGCAGATCGCCGACGCGCTCGCCGCCAGCCACGCCGACGGCGTCGTGCACCGCGACCTCAAGCCCGCCAACGTGCTGGTCGCCACGGGCCCGGACGGCGAGCAGATGCACCCGATGCTCACCGACTTCGGCATCGCGCGCCTCGCCGACTCCCCGGGCCTGACCCGCACCCACGAGTTCGTCGGCACCCCCTCGTACGTGGCGCCCGAGTCCGCCGAGGGCCGGCCGCAGACCTCCGCCGTGGACATCTACGGCGCGGGCATCCTGCTGTACGAACTGGTCACCGGCCGACCCCCGTTCGCCGGCA
>NZ_JAGMUE010000142.1:0-44665 GCF_019049165.1 Streptomyces sp. AC627_RSS907 | reverse complement strand
CCCAGCGCCCTCCCCGCCACCACGGCGGGGAGGGCGCCCCCGTACCTGCCCCTGAACGGAGCCCACCGTGGACTTCAACCACGTCACTCGCCCGCTGTCCGACTCTGAAGCCAAGACCGAAGCCGAGCGGATCATCGCCGAAGCGATGCGCCCCGAGCGGCAGTTCCCGACGTCGTTCCGCGACGACTCCGAGGTCCCGGCCTACGGCGACACCCCGCCCGTCCATCAGGACGACAAGCGGATCGTCCCGGCCTGGGCGGCCGGGATCGCGGTCGCCTCCATCGGCGTCGGCGCCGGCATCACCGGCGTCGGCTGCGGAGCCTGGCTGGTCCTCCAGGGCCTGGCCTCCGTCACGCTCTACGGCGTCCTCATGGTCACCCTGCCGTTCGCGGGCGTCGCCATGGTCGCCACCGCGATCGGCGGCGCGTTCAGCAAGGCCCGCAAGTCGGTGTCCAAGACGTACTACGAGGGCCCGGTCGTGCAGAACACGCAGATCAACAACACCAGCAACCAGCGCGGGATGTTCTCCCGCACCCACAACGACGTCCGCTGAGCTCCGGGCGCCCTGCCTCGTATCCGACACCTCGCCCACAGGGCCGGGGCTCGGGTGCGGGACAGGCCGTCCGGCCTCACCGGTCAGTCGTAGTCGATCCAGATCCGGCCGTGGTCATCGACCTCGGCACCCCGGATCTGCCCGTCCACGATCGCCCCGTTGATCGTCACCTCGACGTCGTAGTCCACGTCGATCCACAGCACACCGTCGTCGTCGGTGAACGCGGGCCAGATCTGCCCGTCCGTGTCCACGACCTCTTCGAAGACGACCTCTTCCGGCTCGTCACGGGTGAACCACCCCATCGCAGCCGCCCCCCCTCCTCTTCGGTCCCGTCGCTCACAGCTTGGCCCACTCGCACGCTCCGTGAACCCTGCATCGACAACAAGGAGTTGCCCCGTGCAGTCCAACGACAACACCCCCCGCGCCGACCGCCAGGAGCTCACCTACCTCCCCGTGCCCTTTCCGAAGGCACCGCCCAAGGAGCCGCGGTTCGCCGCGCTGCGCACCTGGTGGCAGGAGGCGTGGGAGGAAGAGGGCGTCCTGCACGCCATGTGGGAGGACGTCCTCAGCGCTCCCGAGGACGGCTTCCGGTACATGGCCCCCTGGCTCCGGGCCGTCCTGATGGTCGCCGGGGTGTCCTTCGTCGTACTGATGGCCAAGGCCGCCGGCGAAGTCATCCTCCAGGGGCTGCACACGCTGCTCACCGCCGTGCCCAAGGTGCAGGTCGGCGTCGACACATCCAGCGGCGTGTTCACCGTCGTCGACCAGCCGGTGCGCACGTACATCGCGCAGCACTCCGCCGGCCTCCCGGTCGAAGCCTCCACCGTCTACACGCTGTGGCTGCTCACCGGCATCGTCGGCCTGGTCCTCGGCTACCTCTCCCGCAACAACGGAGTGCGTGCGCTGTGGTCGGCGTGGGGCGCGGCCTCCGTGTTCATGGTCTGGACGGCCACCCCGGACACCAGCCGCCCCGTCGCGGTCGGCCTCGCGGTCCTCGCCTGGACGTTCCTGTCCACGTTCGTGATGCGCGGCCTGACCCTGCGCCGCCGCGTCGTCGCCGGGCGCCCGGCGAAGGTCGCCGTCAAGCCCGAGATCCACGTCCACGTCACCGCCCCGGCCCCGGCCGCCGACCAGCACCCGCACAACGGCTGCCCCTTCCGGGACTGACCTCCGGTCGCTCCGCCTGGTCCTCGCCCCCCGTTCCCGGGTGGGCGAGGGCTGGACAGGCCGACCGGCCACCTCGCACCGCGCCCGCCGACGAACAGCCGGCGGGCGCGGTGCTTGCTGTCCACCGACATCAGGAGGAGATCACTCGTGCTCATCCCCCGCCCGCGTCGCCGGACCGGCCGGCCCCGCCCGCAGCGCCCCGGCCCCCGCTACCCGCACCGCCCCGCCCGGCTCCCCGGCACCTGGAGCAGGTGATGGCCGACCAGGACGAGGACCTGGTCGACGTCGACCCGCACAACCCCGGCGACGGCTCCTTACCGGTCTTCCGGTGGAAGCAGGCCGGGCGCGAAAACCTCGCGACCCGCCGCCAGCTGCGGGAGATGGGGCTGCGCCCCGGCGGCCAGGAGCCGGTTGCCCGGATCGAGTGCCGCGGCGGGAAGCGGTGGGCGTGGCTGTACCGGATCGACCTGGCGAAGCCGAAGCTCCCGATGACGCTCGCGAAGGAAGCCGCGCTCGACAAGGCGATGGCTGCTCGCCAGACGTGTCCCGGCCCCTGTGGCCGGCGCTATTTCCACTGCCTCCCTCTGAAAACCCTTGGCTCCTGTCTGGAGTGCTACGACGGCACGCCCGCCGACCCCGCCTCCTACATCGCTCCCCCGGCCAAACACCTGCTGGCCGCCTGATCCGAGAGGACCACCGCCCATGAGCACCGCCATCCGCACCTCCGCCTTCACCGAGCCCGAGCGGCCCAAGAACCTCCAGATCCGGTTCGTCACGATCGGCGGATCCTTCGTCGACGTCACCGGCCTCGGTGAGCACCTCAAGAACCGGTGGAAGTGCCACGGCTGCAAGGCCACCTCGCAGTTCCCGGAGGAGGACTACCTGTTCAGCATCCGCGAGAAGGCCAACGACCACGCCGCCGCCTGCCGCGCGATCCCGCTGACGTGACCACCCGCCACCTGCGCGCCGCCCTGCTGCTCGCCGCCGTTCCGCTCGCCGCGGCGACGGCCGCCGCCGCGCTCCGCGCCGGCCACTGGCGGCTGTACGCCGACCGGTACCGCATCGAGCTCAAGCCCCAGCCCCGCCGCTCCTGCCCCGACTGCCGGGGCGCGGGCGGCTGGTGGGTCGATGGCGCGAACCCGGAGATGGAGGCGTGCGGCTGCTGGTCGGACCGGCGCGAGCTGCGCGTCCGGCTCTGGCCCTTCACGGCCTGGCCGGACGAGCCGCCGTTCTGAACGACCCGACCCCGGCCACACCGGCCGGGGTCGGACCGTCGGGTGGCCGCGCATCGGCAAAGGGCCGGCCACCCCGCTCCCTCACCCTCTGCGAGATCAGGAGACCTCCAGCATGCATCGTCCTGCCGTCTTCGCCGCCCTGCTCGGACTGGCCCGTGCCGCCAGCGCGGTCGGCGACTTCTGGGTGCAGACCGACTTCTGCGCCCGCGTGAAGGGCGCCTCCGACGACGCCCCGGTCATCTACGAGGACCCGGCCACCAAGGAGAAGACCACCCACGGCACCGCCGACGGCCGCAAGGCGTGCCTGCACCACTGCCTCACCTACACCGCCACGCAGGCGATCGTCACCGGCCTCGGAGCCCGCGCGCTGGGCATCCGGGTCCACCCCGGCGCGGCCGCGGCCGCGCTCGCCCTGTCCTTCGGCACGCACTACATCGCGGACCGTCGGGTGCCGGGACACGGGGTTCTGGAGAAGCTCGCCGACAAGACCGGCAAGACCAACTTCTACAAGCTGGCCTCGCACGGGATGAACGGCGCCTTCCACCTCGACCACTCCTGGCACCACGGCTGGGAGACCGTCGCCGCGCTCATCGCCACGACCAAGGCCATCACCCGGTGACCGGCCAGCCCCGGACACGACTGGAACGCATACGCGCCTCGGTCGGGATCGCCTCGCTGGCCCTCCAGCAGATCGACGAGAGTGCACGTGGCTGGACCGACTGGGAGCTTGCCCGTGAGGTCGTGTACCACGCCCAATTCCCGGACGGCGAGCAGCGCATCAACACGCTGTTCACGGAAGTAGAGGTCCGCCGGGTCACCGAGTACCTGGCTGGGAGCCGGCCCGACACCGAGCGTCTGACCGCGATCGAGATCTGCCTCCAGTCCGTCCCCGACGGCTGGAGACAGCGGGACGGTGACGCCGGCCGCATCGAGGACGCCGACGCTCAGTGGCTCGCTCAGCAGCTGCGGCAGGCGTGGGCACGGCTGGACAGGCTGCGTGACCGGCTCGATGCCGCCGGAAGCCTCATGGACACCACCCACGTCGCCACCGCCATCGACTACGTCCCCGGCTCGCGGGAGACGGAATGAGAGCCCAGCCGCCGCACCCGCACCCGCACCCGCTCACCCCGGCCGACCTCCTGGCCGGAGACGACTGGTGGCACGGCTGCCCGGACTGTCCGCTGCCCATCCAGGGCGGGGCCGCCGGCCTCGCCGCGCACCGCCGCACCGTCCACACCAGCGCCGGAGACCCCCGGCGCCCCATCACGATCCAGCTCGACTTCTGACAAGGAGGCCCACGATGGCCGTCCAGACCCGGACCGACACCTTCGCCGCGCTCCGTGACTGCTTCGCCGCCGACCTCGCCGCCCTCATCGGCGACCAGGCGCCGCGCGGCACCACGCCGAACGCCTTCATCGACCTGGTCGAAGAGGTCCGCGACGTCCTCGCCGCGTCCAGCATCGGCACCTGGCGGGAGGCCAGCGAGGAACTGGACCGCGCCGTCGGTCACCTCACCGACGCACTGACCAGCACGGACGGCGACCAGGCGTCGCTGCTGGCCTGGGCGCGCACCCACCTGCGCGACGGCATCGCGACGGCCAGCTGATCCCCGCCTCTGAGTTGAGCGCACTCTGTGCCGCCCCGGACCCCCGCACCCGCCGGGTCCGGGGCGGTCGCAGTGGCCCCTCAACCACGAGAGCGAGAGGAGATGGGTCGTCATGCCGCACCGCGAGGTCTATGAGGTCGACGTCCCGATACACCACACCAGCAACCCGGCCCTGCGGGGAATGCACGTCTTCGCCGGCGAGGCGGACTCCCGCAGTACAGCCCTGCGACGCGCCCACGAGGTGTACGACGCCGCGCTCGCCGCGCAGCAGGCCGGACTCGAGACCACCGGCCAGCAGCCGGACAGCTGGACCGCGCACGGACTGCGCCCCGGCTGGGAGCTCGACTGGCTCGCCGCGAAGGCCGGCCCCTGGAAGAGCCCCTACAGCTGGACCACCCGCAGCGACTTCGAGCTGTAGCTACGCCCCGGGACGGACGACACGGCGTCCAAACCAACCGCCCGTCCCGGGCCCACCCAACCCGTACGAGACGAGAGGGAGATCCCCAGTATGGACTCCGTCCTGCGCGTTCCGGGCCGGATCGGCCCGCGCACCCTCCTGATCACCACCGCCGCCCTGCCGCTCACCGGCTGGACCGTGCACGCCGTCGCGCTGCACCGCCGACTCGCGGCGACCCGCAAGGACCCGCTGACCGGCCTGATGCGCCGCGACGCCTACACCGCCCGCGCCCGCCGGCTCCTGGCACGCCACGGCGACAACACGGCCGTGGTCCTCATCGACCAGGACCACTTCAAGGCCGTGAACGACACCATGGGTCACGCCGCCGGCGACGCCGTCCTGGCCGCGACCGCCGCCCGGCTCACCGCGTGGGCGGGCCCGCGCGCAGCCGTGGGCAGGCTCGGAGGCGATGAGTTCGCCGTCGTCCTGGAGCTGCCCGCTGTCCGTCTGGAGCAGCGCCTCGCGCAGCTGATCCGGATGCTGCACACGCCGGTCGTCCTTGAGGACGGGCGCATCGTCGACGTCGCCGCCTCGGTCGGCGCCGCGACCCCGGCCGCGGTCGGCTCCCGCGACCTGAGCCTGTTGCAGCGGACCGCCGACGCCGCCCTGTACGACGGCAAGCACTCGGGCCGCGCGGTCCTTGCCACCGCCGCGCACGTTGCGGTGCCGTCCGTCAACGGACGCCGGGCCGGCCGTCCGGGCACGGCCGTGTGGGGGCGAGCCGCATGAGCCTCGCGACCCTGCCCGAGGGCGACTGGATCCGCGGCATCAGCATCCGGCAGCCGTACGCGGCCTGCATCCTCGCCGGTGTCAAAAACATCGAGAACCGTCCCGGCCGGTGGCGGAACGGCTGGGTGCTGCTGCACACCAGCAAGACCATCGACCAGCCCGCCCTGCGCATCCCGCTGATCGGCCGCACCATCCGCGGCCGCCAGCTGGTCACGGGAGCGGTCGTCGGCGTTGCCCGGATCACCGACTGCCACCAGGACCCCGAGGGAGCGCCGCTCTGCTCGGAGTGGGCCCATCCGGCCGCCTGGCACCTGGTCCTCGACGACGTCCAGGAGCTGCCGCTGCCGGTCCCTGCACGTGGGCAGGTCGTGCCCTGGAAGCCGTCGCCGGGCCTGCTGGAGCGCGTGTTCCAGCAGCTGCCCAACTTCCGGCCGTGACCCGCCAGGGACGCAAGAAGGAGACGGAGCCGTCGTTCGAGCCGGGTCTGATCCCGGCTCCCGGCCACCTTCTCGTCTGGCGCGACAGCCAGCACTTCGACCGCTGGCAGGACCTCCCCTGCACGCTGTGCGGCCAGCCCACGCCCATGCGCTCCCACTCCGGCGAGCCCGTGCACAAGGCATGCGCGGAGGACTGGATCACCGCCAACCCCGTTGAGGCCCGCCTCGGACGGTTCGCCTCCGACCTCACGCCGAAGCCCAAGTCCAAGGGCCAAGTCCAAGGGCCAAGGCGATCACGCCTGACCTCCACCTGGAGGAACTCCATGAGCAGCACCGAACGCGACGTCGACCACGCCCTCGCCTACCCCGAGCCGCCGGCCTCCCCGCTGTGGCATCGCCACGGCGCGAAGGCCCGCCCGCTCACGCCCGCCCAGCAGCGGCGAAACCGCGAGCTGCTGGTCATCGCACAGCGCACCATCCGACCCCGCTCCCCCCGCCCCACCGAGACCCTGGCGGAGGCCAGCTGATGGACACCAAGCACTGCGCCGTCGACGGCTGGGTCGACGCGATACCCGTCCCCGGCCCGCGCATCGGGACCGCCACGTTCGACCTGATCGTCCGGCCCGCCGACATCGACGCTCTCGCCGACGACGCGCCCGACACCGTCGTCACCTGCACCAGCGGCGACCCCCGGATCACGCACGAGCTGCTGAACGGCATCCAGCCCGGCGACCTGCTGCGCGTCACCGGCACCCTGGTCCAGCCCCAGACGCCCGGCGAGCCCGCCCGGCTCACCGTGGAGGCCCTGGAGGTCCTGGACACCGCGCTGGTCCCGATCCTGCGCGACATGGTGATGGACCGGTACGGCGACTACTGCGTCATCTTCGACGCCGACACCGACGCTGTGCCTGTCTTCACCGCGCAAGGACAGTGGGTCGGCCTCGCGGACAATCCCGATGCCATCGCCACCCTGATCGACATTCACGAGCGCGTGACCGGTGGTGATGCGTGATGACCACCACCACGCAGACCCGCACCGTCCTGGAGCGGTTCCCCGCCGGAAGCCCCCGCGGCTCATGGCCGGCGGAAGAGTACGCCGCCGCGCAGCGCGCCCAGGGCACGGACGCCCAGGTCGTGATGCACCTCCCCAGCGACCAGTTCCTCGTGGTCACCGACAACACCCCCAAGTAGCACCCCTCAGACCGCCGCGCCCCGCCTCCCCGGCCGGGCGCGGCGCTCACTCCTCATGCCGGCGGGGCGGCCGTCGACACCGACTCCGGCCGCCCCGCAGCACCAACCCCTCACGTCATCCACCGAGACAAGGAGCCTTGATGGCCTCGATCACCGTCGTCCACGCGCGCGAGCCGATCCCGGCCTCCGGACCGAAGGTCTTCCTCGCCGGACCTACCCCGCACGCCCGCAGCGCTGTCGAGTCCTGGCGCCCCGCCGCCCTCGAGGAGCTGGCGGCCCGCTGGACCGGCACCCAGCCGCTGACCGTGCTCACCCCCGAGTCCCGGGGCGGTAAGCGTGCCGCCCACTACGACGACCAAGTCGGCTGGGAGACAGAGGCCCGCGCTGCCGCAGACGCGATCCTGTTCTGGATCCCTCGCGACGTGTTCACCCTCCCGGGCTTCACCACCAACGTTGAGTTCGGCCTGGACGTCGCCACCGGCAAAGCCGTCCTGGGATGTCCGCCCGACTGCCCCAGCCCCGAACGAAACCGCTACCTGATCTACGTCGCCCATCGCCACGGGGTCCCGGTACGCGACACGCTCGCCGACACCGTGACCGCCGCCCTGCACATCGTCGCGGTCCGCCAGGCCCTCAGCGAACGGCCGAACGGAGCTGCGTTGAAGGAGCCTCAACCGCTGGGAACCCACAAACCGCCCAAGGCCGACTGCCCGTTCCGCGCGATCATCCACGACGGCGCTCCGGCGAAGATCGTCCACGAGTGGGCCGACGCCCTCGCGATCAGGCCCCGCAGCGGCGGCTGCACCGACGGCCACCTCCTGGTCATCCCGCGCAGCCACGTCGACGACTTCACCGTCGACCCGGTCGTCTCCGCCACCGTGCAGATGCGCGCCGCCGAACTCGCCCAGCAGTTGGGCGGTCAGTGGAACTACCTCACCTCCTGCGGCCCGGACGCGACCCAGACCGTCTTCCACCTGCACGGCCACCTCGTTCCCCGCACCGCCGGCGACGGCCTCGCCCTCCCCTGGACCCGCCCCACTCACGAACCGGAGCCCGCCCGATGAAGTGCCCCTCCCTCTTCCGTCGCTGCGGCAACGCGCCCGGTGCTCTCACCCTCGAGGACCAGGCCGTCGTCGACGCGTTGCTCGCAGCCCTCAAGAACCCGCAGCCCTGGACAACACCGGGCGGCCCCGACCTGATCGCCGTCACCCTGGTCCACCCCGACACCCCGCACGCCGCGGCCTACCTCCACGGCCGCCAGCTCGGCTACACCGGCAGGGGCTGGCTGCGCTGCGAGACGACCGCCATCCTCGGCGCCTGGCAGCCGGCCTACGCGATGCTCACCCACGCCGCCGCCAGCCTGCCCCTGCCCGACGACGTCGGCATGGCCCCCGCGCACTACGCCCTCTACATCGAGGCCCGCAAGCGCGACGACAGCCTCGACGGCTTCACCCTGCTACGCGTCGGCCCGTACACCCAGACCCGGCACGCCCAGCAGGACTACGACCGGCTCACCGCCTCGCTGGACGGACGGGAGACCACCCTCGTGCCCGGCCACCGCGTCTCCGTGCGGTTCGGGCCGTTCGACGTCAGCGACCACCCGCTGTTCGCTGACCCGTACGAGGCCGACGCCGTCGCGCTCCTGGACGCCGCCGTCGCGGGGGTGAGCGCATGACCGCCCCGGCCCTGTACGAGATCGAAACCAGCAAGGGCGACGACGGCACCATGCACCCCGCCGAACAGCTTTGGACGCCCGGCGAGGACGCAGCGGAGAACGGCTTCATCGTCCATCGCGGCCTGTACCTCACCGGCATCGACGATCCGACCGAGGAGCACCTCTATCCGATCGGCTTCGTCGTCCTCGGACACCAGCGGTGGGCCGACATCATCGAGGCCGCCGCCGCGTACATGGCCAGCGTCCACGGGTGGCGGAACCTGCACCTCTACCCCGGCGACGACCCGTCGGAGCTCATCCCCCGCATCCCACGCGCCGTCCTCACGCACGGCGTCTTCTTACGGCACCCGCACCCCGACCACGGCTGCGCCTGCGAGTGGGACGACACCTGGCGAATGATCTGGGCACCCGCCACCGAACCCGGCGCCGTACCGATCACCGCCATGCGGCACCCGGCCGCCCCGACGACCGCCGCCGGCATTCCCAACCCCGACGAAGGCGCACCCGCGAACTGGGCAGCCTGACGCGAGCCGCCGCACGGAGAAGGCCTGTGCCCCGCCACCTGGCGGGGCACAGGCCTTTTTGCGTTTCAGGCTCGATGCGTACGACGGTCCCCCTCGGGCCAGTTGGTGGTGGCCGCGCTGCCGGGCAGCACTTTGTGACGTGGTGCCGGTCACCGTGGCGGGGGAGACGTGGCAGCATCTTGCAGAACGTAGCCACTGCATGAGGAGAGAGCCGCGCCGTGCTCATCGCCAACATCAGCCCACGAAGTATGGGCAAGACGACCGACACCGGCATGATGGGACACGCATTCCACGAGGCCGGATACCGCGTGCAGCTATGGGACGCAGACGAATCTGAGCACCTCACGCAATGGTCCGAGCTCGCGGGCTTCCCCTTCCCTGTGAAGCACAACGCCTCCGCCAAGTTCGCTGAGGAGTACACCCCGCTCGGGGACGCCGGGGTCGACATCGTCGACGTCGGCCACACCGAGAACCACCCGCACATCGCAGACAGCGTGCTCAAGGTGGCCGACCTGGTCCTCATCCACATGGAACCGTCGATGGCCGACTACCAGCGTGTCCACCAGCCGCGCACTTCCACCCCGGTCAAGACGATGGTCGGTCGCTCCGCGTTCGACAGGCCCTCACGCACGGCCCCGCCGATGTGGGTGCTCCTCAACCGAGTACGCACCAACGTCCGAAGCGAGAAGGAGATCCGGGGCCTGCTCGCCGACGCTGACTACAACGTGCTCACGGTGAAGATTCCGGTCCTGGACGACATCAAGCAGGCCACAGGCTTCCCAGTGGAACATGCGGCCCGAGGGCCGTTCGGGGAGCTGGTCACCGAGCTGCAGGGGCGGGGGCTGATCAAGAGTGCCTAAGCGTCGTGACTTCCGAGCGGCGGCCAACAAGGGAGCTCAGCAGCCTCCCGCCGGCAGTACGAGTCCCACGCCGGGGAGCCTGGCTGTGCCTGACCGGCCCGCCGACCCTCCGCAGATGCGCGCCCAGCCCTTCACGATGGAGCACTGGGGACTGACCCTCCCCGACGTGGACGCCACGCCGGAGACCGCGAACGGCCCGCTCGACGAGCACGAGCAGCGTCTCCTTGCCGAGGCCCACCGCGCTGTCGACAACGCGCGCACAGCCCGCTGGATGCTCGGCTACTCCCTGGAAGTGGTCCGAAGGCGCCGCCTGTACCGCGGCGACGGCGCCCGCACCTGGGAGCAGTACCTGCAGCAGGAACACGACGGTATGTCGACCAGCGAGGCGGATCGTCTCCAGAAGACCTGGCGTCTGGCGCAGACCGTGCAGAAGGAACTCGGCCGGCCCCTGCCCGACAGTCACCTGCGAAAGCTGCAACCGTACGCGGAGCGCACCAGCGACCAAGAGGCCGCGCGCGCCTATGCCGAGCTCTACTGGGCCCACCAGGCAGGCGGGGTCCGGCTTGTCGCCAACCAGGTCCAGCAGCGAGTGAAGAAGGCGGTGGCGGCCGCCAAGGGAGTCTCCGACCCGGCGGAGCGCAGCCAGGCCATCAGCGCCGCCTGGACGACCGCACCCGACCCGGTGATGCCCATGCAACGGACCGAAACGAAACCTGGGCAGGGCGGCACGCTCAGCCGGAGCTCGGACCCCGTAGACGGCGCACTCGAGCTGCTGAACGTGGCGCGGCAGGCAATCGAGAATGCCACGGAGGACAAGGCTGCACGTAAGGCCCGTAGCAGCGAAGAAGCCCAGCGGCAGCAGGACGCCATCCGCCGCATCGGCCGGATCCTCAGCAAAGTGAAGGTCGACGCCGACGCCGCCCCCGATGTCAACGTCGCCGTCGACGAGGACGGCATCGTCGACGCAGAGCTGGTTGAGGACTGACCCCTGCTGTTGAGCGGGACTTCCCCAATTGGGGAAGTCCCGCGATTTTTGGCGGTAGCAGCTCCATCGGCACAAGGCCGCGGGCGCCCCGCCTCCCTACGCGGACGCGACCCGGTGGTGTTACGGGCCGGTGAGGATGTCGTGGGTGCCGATGCGACGCCAGATGTGCTGCACGCCGGGACGTATGGCTGGCCCGTACTGCCAGGTCGCCCGCCCGTTGCCGTCCCAGGTCAGCTCGAAGACGCCGGGCGCGCTGCGGACGCCCTTCACGCGAAGGCCGGCGCGGAAGCGCCCGCGTCCGGCGCGCAGGTCGTCGACGAAGGCGGCCACGGCCTGGCGGAAGCGGCGGCGCTGCTCCGGGGTGAGGCGGTGAAGGTCGGCGGTGAAGCGCGGCAGGGTCTCGTAGGTGGGCACGGCGAACTCCTCCAGGACGCACGAAGCCCCCGGCCGGTGGCCGGGGGCGGTGATGGCTGTTCGTGTTGAAGGGCGTCGGTGACGTGGTGCTCAGTCGCGCTGGGTGGTGCCGATGAGGTCGTGGCGCAGCATTCGCACGGTCCGAGTCAGAGGCCGTATCGGTCGTTCATCAGGTCGTTCCACCTCTGCACGTTGGGCAGGTCGTTGGCGCAGTAGCGGCAGTGGGGCACCGTGTCGGTTCGGGTGGGGTACGGCGTGTTCGAGCGGACTTCGACGGTCGTGCGCAGCGTGAGCGGGCGACGACACAGCGGGCAGAGGTCTCCGTGGAGCAGGTGCTGATTCATGCGGCGGACTGTGCACACGTCGGCGGCTTACCGTCTCGGGCTGGCGTGACGGCCCGCCTGGCGGGCGCTTCGGCAAAGACTTGGTGATGGCCTCCCGCCCGGCGGGAAGTACCCTGGATCACGCTTTTTCGCAGGCCAAGCCCGGTGTTCCATGTGCTGGTGATCAGCCAAACGAAGATCCGTCCGGGAGACGGGCGCTATCTCTTCCGCGGCGTGATGGTCGGCGACGGCCACCGTGCTGCGGGCACGTCGCTGCGCGCCGCCCAGGACGAAGCCGGTGTCCCACCCGGGATCTGGAAGGGCCAGGGCCTGGCCGCCGTGGGTCTCAGCGCCGGGGACGTGGTGACCGAGCGGCAAGCCGAGCTGCTCCTGAGCGAGGGCCGGCACCCGGACGCCGACCGGATCGAGGCCGAGCTCCTGGCGCAGGGCAAGACCCCGGCCCGCGCCCGGCGGGCAACCGTGCTGGGCAGGCCCATCGAGCACAACCGCTCGCCCGAGACCGACAAGGCCAAGGAGCGCATCCCCTGGCTGGGCATGCACCTGGTGTTCCGGCCCCCGCCGACGGCACACATCGCCTGGGCGCTGATGGGCAACGAGATCCGCCTGGTGCTGGAGCTGTGCCAGGACATCGCCCGGGACAGGACGCTGACGTGGCTGGAGGATGCGGTCGCGCAGATCCGCTGGAAAGGCGGCGGCAAGAACCGCGCCCGGGTCAAGGACGGGCTGATCGTCGCGGTCTTCCGGCACTACGAGTCCAGAGCCGCGGAGTCCAAGCCCCTTCTCCACGATCATGCGATGGTCTCGATCCGTGCCCGGCGCCCCGACGAGAAGGGCACGTGGGGCAACCTGTCGGCGGACTCGATGCTGGCCCACATCGTCGCGGCCGACACTCTCTACGTACTGACCTTCATGGTGGAGGTGTCCGCCCGGCTCGGGTGGGCGTGGGAGCCGCGCGAGGTGACGCCCGGCCGCCGGCCCGTCATGGAGATCTCGGGCATTGACCAGCGACTGATCGGCTGGCAGTCGACCCGCCGCCAGCAGATCGAGGACGCCATGTCCGTCCTGACGGCCAAGTACGAGGAGAAGCACGGGCACGCGCCGGGGGAGCGGGCAGCCTACGCGCTGGGCTGCCAGGCAGCCGACCGCACGCGCCCGCCCAAGCGCACCGAGCTGCTGTCGCTGACCGAGCTGCGCAAGCGGTGGCGGGACTCAGTGATCCGGGCGTTCGGCGCGGACGTCGTCGACCACCTGGCGCAGCGGGCGCGGGCGGCAGCCGCGGCGGTGTGGGCGCGGGTGCGGCCGGTGGTCGACATAGCGCTGGCGGCCGTCGACGTCGTCGCCGTGGTGTACGTGATGCGCGGCGCGTTCAAGCGCCACCATCTGCTCGCCGAAGCGCGCCGGCACCTCTCCTACGTGCTGCGCGGCCGACCCCACGAGCCGGGCCTGGACGAACAGATCGTGCAGACGGTCGTCGATGACTACACCCGCCCCGTCGGGCGCGGCCTGAAGATGACCGCCGACCTGCGTGCCCTGTACCCGCGCGACACCGAGGACCAGGCCGTGCTGCGCCCGCTGACCCGCAAGCGGGCCGCCTCGCCGTACGAGCGGGCCCGCCTCGCCGCCGGCGCCCTGGCCGCCCGGGTCAGCACGGCGCGACGTGCGGAGCGCCTGGGCTCCCGCGCCCGGCCGCACGCCGTCGCTGTGCCCGCAGCCTCGAGGTCGCAACCACGGCCGTTCCACACCAGCGCGAAGGCCGGCCGCCTCCTGGAGCCGGAGACCGGCGTCGACACGGTGGAGCAGACCCGCCAGACCATGGAAGCCGCCGCCGCCAAAGTGGCCGCCACGATCCAAGACAGCAAGCGGGCGCGCGCCCTCGCCCACGGCCTTCGACCTCAGCCTGCCTCTGCGGCGACCCCGCCGCCGCAGCACACTCAGCAACCCGGCATCCAGCACGACCCGGGCCGGAATCCAGGAGGAGTCGCATGAGCACCCCAGAAGAACTCCCCGACTCCGAGGACGCACTCGCCCGCGCCCGCGCGGCCCGCCCGGAGATGGCCGCCGCGCTCGACGAGGACCAGGAGCCCGAGTTCGATGAGGACCAGGGGTGGCAGCCGGTCTGGAAGCGGCCCCGGAAGTTCAAGTCGAAGGCGGACAAGAAGAAGGAGCTGCGCAAGCAGCGGGAGCGGCTCCGGGACGCCGGGAAGCGCCGTTTCGCCGCCGGGCAGTCGCGCCGGCCCCGCTCCCGGCAGAACCGGATCGGCAACGCGGCCGCGCGCCGCGATGCCCGCGCCCTGTCCCGGGTGCGGCACTCCAATGCCTGGCTGTGGTGACGATGCCGGGCATCGTCCACCGAGTGGAGTCCATCCGATGTCGCGCATCGCAACCGGATGCAGAACATCGAGTGGAGTCCACCCGATGGGCTCCACCGAGTGGACTCCACTTCGGGGCGCCCGACGACGATGGACTCCACCGTGGACCACGATGGTGCGCCACCGCGTCCGGCACCGCACCACTCCGACGATGCTCGGCACTCTCGCGCGCCGGTGCGCCGCACTCGATGTTCCACACCGCACCGGTGCGCTCGCCGCCGACCCCTTGTCCGGGTGCGGCCGGACGCGAGCGCCCCCTGTCCGGCTCCGCTACCCCCCTTGTCCAGCTCTGCTACCGCGCCGTTTTCCCTTGACACAGCCCCTTTCGGCTGGCGATCAGGTCGTGGTCAAGGGGGTGTGTGATAGAGGAGCCGGCCCGGCCGTGGCGCGCCCGGTGCGGTGCGGCGATGCCGATGGAACGCACCACGACGGGCGATGCGGTGCGTCGCGCGGCGGTGGCGCGCATCCGGTGCGCCTACACGACGGTCAGGCGCACCGGATGCGAGCCGGCCGGTGCGGGGTGGGCATCGAGGGCCTGGCCCACACCGACGGCCTCCAGCTGGCGCAGAGTGTCGGCGACGTCCTCGTGGTCCTCGGTGAGGAACTGCAAGGCGAAGTCGATGACGGAACGGGCGATGCCTTCCGCCGTGTCCGGCCCGGCCTGCGCCCAGGTCCGCAGCGAGGTCACGAAGACGCGCCCGAGGGACTCCAGAGCGAAGGTGTCCGCGCACGGCTCGCCCGCCTCCGGGCCGGGCAGCGCGGTGACGGGGACGACGATCCGTTCGACGACGTCGACGAGCAGCTCGGGCATCCGCGGCTCGCCGCTGGCGAACTCGCGGGCGGCTTCGACGTCGTCGGCCTGCACGGCCCGGAGGTAGCTGAACGCGGAGATGACCGCGTCCGGGGTCATCGGGGCGAGCGGCATGTCGGTGGTGGGCATGATGGATCCTCACGTACGGGGCGCCGCGCCGATCGCGGCGGCCTCATAAGCGATCTTCTGGGCGGGCGCCTGTGGATAGAGTTCGCGCACTGACGGTGAGCGATCCCGCCCGGCCGACGCTCGCGTGGCCCCCTTGTCCAGTTCCGCTACCTGTGACATTCCGCCCATTCCGGTGGGGAGAAATCTCCGTCCCGGCACGCTGCGCGACACCTCGGGGAAAAGCCGCTGCCGCCCGGGGCCTGCCGCTGGGAGACTGCGGGGATGACCACGCAGCGGCTGCCGTTCCCGGTCCCGGACGAACGCGCCCACTACTTCGTCGACAGCTACGCCGACATGCACGACCTCGTTGAGGACCTGGTCGTGCCCGCCGGCGTTCCCGAGGCCGCGGCGACCGTCCTGCGTACGGCCCGCGAGCTGCTGCGCCAGTCGTACTACTGCTACGAGTTCTCCACCGTGGCGGTCATGCACTCCCTGGTCGCGGTGGAGATCGTGCTGCGCGACCGGATCCCGGACGCCGGCAAGAAGCCGCTGCACCAGCTCATCAAGCAGGGCGCCGCCGACGGGATCCTGACGGCCCGGCAGGCGGAGTACCTCGACTACGGTCGGCAGATCCGCAACGGCATGGCGCACGGCCAGACCACGCACGCGGTGATGCCGCCGGCCATGGCGATCCCGATGGTGACGACCTCGTTCACGATCGTCTCCGAGCTCTGCGCCGCTGTCCTCTGACATCGAACCTGGACCGATTGCCAGCGAAGTTGGATCGTTGCACGGTTTGGGTCATCGAACTTTGACCGCTCTGGTCAGCCCTTCACAGGGTGGTGTCAGCCTCATGCTGGATGATCCAGCCATGCTGATTGCGACCAACGAGCGTGGCCACGTGGCGAAGCGTGCCACCAAGTCCGCCATCGGGACGATGCTGGCCAACCTGCGGCAGGGCAACGCCCACATGGTCGTGGAGCGGGTGGACGGGGAACGGCCTGGCGACTGGTACATCCAGGTCCTGCTGCGCGAGAGCAACACCTACCAGCTCGAATACCGGGATGGCGTGGCTGAGCAGGACTTCCAGACCATGACGGTGTCCCAGGAGAAGGTCCTGACGGCACTGCTCGGCTGGGCTGCAGCGAAGCCGGGTTGGCAGGACGCCTTCATGTGGAACAACATCGGCGAGCAGTTCATCACCAGCGACCAGGACGCACCAGAGCCGGCCTACAGTGCGGAGCAGCCTGCGAAGCCCGGGGCCGCCTGACCAGGGCGGTCAAGGTTCGATGGCACGAACCGTGCAGTGGTCCAACTTCAGTGGCAATCGGTCAAGGTTCGCTGTCACAGGACAGCCGCACCTGCCTGATGATCACGGCTCGGTAACGGCGCTCAGTGGAGTGTCACACCGTCGACTTTCGCCACACCTCTACCAGGTGACGGGGGACTTCCATCCGCGCCCCCGCGTCACCTGCGTGAGGAGCCTTGTCATGACATACACCAGCAGCGCCCGGCAGCCCGAGCCGGAGCCGCGCCCGACCGTGTCAAGGGGTGCTGAACGCCCGTCGGGCGGCCCGGAATCCAGTGCCGTGAACGGTGCCGCGAACGAATCCAACGTCGTGCCCATCAGCGCAGCTCACACCGCCCGACAAGGGGTCTCCCGGCACGCTGACACCTCTCTCCCTTCCTCTGAGACGTCAGCGAAGGGGAAGAAGTCCACTCCGGCCATGAAGGTTCGTGCCGATGCGCTGCGGATGCTGGGGTGCGTGCGGGTAGCCACGGTGCGGCAGATGGCTGAGGTGATCACGAAGGATGAGTCGGACGGCCGGTCGTACGTGCGCAGGGCGATGAAGAAGCTGGCGGAGCTGGGGCTGGCGGAGACGAACGGCAAGGCGGGCAAGCATCCGATCTGGAACCTGACCCCGGCGGGACAGAAGGCTCTGGCCAACGGCAACGAGCTGCCTCCCCGACCGAAGGCCGGCACCGGAGCCAAGGCGGTGAAGGCAGGGTTCGGTCCGCACGGCGTGGCGGTGACGGACATGATCCTCGCCTACGGCGGCCGCAAGCATCTGACTGACTGGCAGGTGGAGGTCAACCACGCCATCAAAGAGACCGGCCTGAGCTTCAACACCGACGCCGTCCTCGCGCTGCCGACCAAGACCAGCGAGGTGCGCCTCTTCGAGCTCGACAACGGCACCATGTCCCAGGCCCGGCTCGCCAAGGAGGTCTGGGACTACGAGCGCTACGCCGGGCACCGCGTCTGGGAAGGAGCCCGCGGCACGATTGGCAACACGTTCCCGTTCTGGCAGCGCCACCGCTACACCCGCTCCCAGACCTTCCCGCGGCTGCATGTCGTCCTGGCGGGCAAGGAGGAGCACCTGCTCGACAACCGCCTCCAGGCGCTCGCCGACGACGTGAAGGGCATCGCCGTCGCGGTGTGGGTGAACACCCTGCCCCGGCTCCAGCGAGGCGAACCCTGGTACGAGATCGGCGTCGACGACCCGGACCGGCGCCGCGCTCGATACCCCGAACCGCCGGGCCGCTGAGGCAGACGTGCCGCAGACGAGGACGCTCCCCCACGCAACAGCCGTGGGGGAGCGTCCTCGTGGACCGCACCGCGTCGGTCAGGCCGGGGCGGCCTGCTGTGCCAGCGCAGCGAGTGGGGAGCGCCGGCCTTTCTCCACCGCACGCAGCTGCTGCCAGTCGACCTCCGGGTGCCCGGGGACGACGGCGTCGACGGACGCCGTGGTGTAGAGCGCGACGTCGACGGCCCCGGCCCGGCTCGTGCCGAAGCGGACCTCGATCGACTGCGGCGAGCGGACCCAACCGAGCCGCACCATCCAATCGAAGTCGGCTTTACCGAGTCTCGGAGTGTCCGGATCGGTGATGGCCTGGGCCAATGCGTGGCGTAAGTGTTCGGCACGACGAACCCTTGGACTGACGCGATCACCGTTCCAGTCCTCGTCTTGGGCATCGCCGGGATACCCAACACGATGGCGCTCTGGTCCGGCTGAGCCGTCCAGACGGCCCAGCCGGAGGTCAGGCGTGAGTGACTGACACGATCAGTCCGGCGATGGCAGCCATCAGAGTCATTGCGGCGAGGGCCCCGGCCATGGGGGCGCACCACGAGGGCCGGTGCAGCAGCAGGGCCAGGACGCCGACGCCGACGAGCAAGGTGACAACGACCAGCAACAGGATGAGCAGCAGAGCGGTCAGGCTCATGTCTGGGCCCCCTTGTGCTCAGGCTGCCACAGCCCGGAAGCCTGGTCGGGGCGGCGCTGGGTGTTGCGGCGGCGCTGTTCGGCGACCAGGCGGCGAACTCTGCGCCGCACATGTTCCGCAAAATCTGACGGATGGGCTGCGCCAACGTACTCGGCGGCCTCCGGCCAGGTTTCGACGCCAGGCAGTCCGAGCGCCAGGACCACCTCTCGCTCGGTGGGTTCGAGAGCGTTCAGGATGGCGACGAGGCGGGGATCGCCGGGGATTTTGTCGAGGAGTGGGTCCTCCGGGCAGGTGGTCTCCGCGAGCAGGTCCCGCAGGGTGAGGCTCTCCGTCAGAGGTGATTCCAGCAGGATCACCCGCTTGCCCTCAGTGCGGTGGCCCCTTCGAAGGAGGCCGCCGGTTCGGCGTCGCCACAGCGGCTGCAACTGCGCGTGCAAGGTCCGGATTTCACGGCGCAGCATGTCGAGGTTGGAGACGTCCAGCACAAGGCCGTTGGCCACGGGGGCAGTCCAGTCGCCCATCAGGGCGGTGGAGACGGCTTCCTCCCATCCTGACCACAGCCCAAGTGATCCGGTCACGTACTCGCGCAACATCTCCCGGCTGCCACGCAAGACGGCTTCCCGAGCCCACAGCGCCTGGGCGAGTGGCACATGCCCCGGCGCATCGAATGAGTCACGTTTGCGTTCGAGGCTCAAGAGACTTTCCGGCGCGAAGGGGCTGGCCGCAAGTCCCGACCCGTAGGGGCCCTCGCAAGGAGGAGGGCCATCAGCGTCAGCGGTGACCGCGACGAAGATAGTGCCGTCTGGCCGGAAGTGCAGCGCAGGCAGGGAAGCCTCTTGAGAGTCCTGCAACTCCTCGCCGCCTGGCTGACACTGCTGCGTATCAGACAGTGCTTGGCCGTCGGTGAAGGACTGCGCGATCGAGGTGGGCGGGACGGTCATGCGTGTTCCTCCGCGGTGAGTATTAGTAGCTTCACCCTTCGGCCGCGGGAGGGGCCCGGTCCGGCAAGAAATCTCAGGACACCTCTGTGATCTACGTCACCCCGTATAGAAACGATCAGGGCGGCGTCCTTCGAATCAGGGCGTCTGCTGCAGTTCCAGGACGTGTGCTTCGAGGTCGGCGATGCGCTTGTCGGCGAAGCGGAGGTTGGAGCGGGCGCCTTCGAGTCGCTCCTGCAGGGCTCGGTGTTCCTTGGACAACTGCTGGACTCGCCGCTTGAGGGTGGTGTTCTCGGTGGTGAGCTGCTGGACGGACTCGCCGGGGACCATTTGGTTGGACGCATGCGGCTAGAACTGCGCCCGCGTACGCGAGGGAAAATCACCCGCCCGGGCGCCACTGCGAGCGCCGACCGAGCCACCATCGCCATCGAGGGGACGACGGACGGCGGGCCGCCGGTGACCGCCCGCCCGGCGGGACGGCTCCCGAAGTCGCCGCGCCCCCTGGGCGGGATGTCGAGGGCCAAGGTGCGCACTGCGTCCTGGCCACGGCGTACTCAGGTACTCCGACGTCATCAACCGGAAGGCAGTCATGAGGCTCAGCAGGCAGCAGAACAAGGACGTGCCCTTGATCAGGCACGGACACCCGGGAGACCTGTGGCACGCGCTGGCCTGTCTCCGCGCAGCCCATCCCGATCCGGTCGGCATCGACGAGCCGTTCGAGCCGACGAAGGCACGGCTGTCGATCGCGAGGCCGGAGGACGTCGTCCTCTCGGCGCGAGTGGAACTGTTCGAGGATGAGACGGTGAGTCGGCTTCACGACGTGATCGACACGGTGACTCGCGACCTCGCCGGGGCCAAGGGGTTCGGCGCGTACGCTCTCGTGCCCGACGTTGCGCTGGAGGTCATGATCGGCGTGCGGCAGGAACTGACGCTGCACGCAGGCCATGTCGCAGGCCTCACCCGGCTCGTGCAGGCCGCCACTGGCACCATCCTTGCCCGCAGCACACCAGGGGGCGGCCAGTGCTACCACTGCGAGGGGACCGGGCGTGCCCGCCCGCTGTGGGAGTCGCCGTTTTCAGTCCGCCACGACGTCGAGTAGTTCCCGTACAGCGCGCTCGCGGTGGTGCTGGGCGGGGATCGCTTCGTACAGGTCCAGGGCGCGGCGGCGGACCAGGCCGGTGCGGTAGTCGACGGGCAGCGCTGTCAAGGCGTCGACCGTACGGCGGCACGCCTGCTCGGTGTCGCCGTCGTGATGGGCACAGGCGGCGCCGTCGATGGTCAGCAGGGTGCGCGTCATGGTGCTGGTCGGCGCGGACAGCTCCAGGGCGCGCTGCTGGCTTTCCCGGGCGCGGCGGGTGTCCCCGAGGGTGGTGAAGGCGTGGCTGAGGTGGACGTGGTGTTTCTGCTCGCCGTACGTCAACCACGTGTCCGACCGCTCGCCCTCGGGGAGCCGTTCCATGAGGGCGTCGGCGTCGGCAAGCGCCTGGCGGGCCTGCTCGGGCTGATGGTTGAGGGCGAAGGCACGGGCGGCGACCGCGGCCGCCAGCACCGCGGCGGCGGTCGGCCGGGCGCCGGCGATGCGGCGGGCCTGTTCGGCGAGGCCAGCTGCCGCCTTCGGGGCGCCGTAGTTGAGCGGCACCATCGCCTCGCGGGCGAGGACCCACGCGTGCAGTTGCTGGTCGCCGGATTCGGCGGCGGCCCGTGCGGCGGTGGCGAACCAGGCACGGGATTCCCGGCGGCTGCCCAGGTCGTGTAAGACGATCGCGGTCATCCCGCCCATCTGCCCAGCCGTCCGGCACAGCCGGGCCCGGACCGGTGCGGGCTGCGGAACGGTGAGCAGCGGGCGCAGGGTCGTGAAGTCGCTGACCAGGTCGGCCAGGACGCGGGTGGGTGCCTGGCCGTGGTAGCCGTATCCGTAGCTCTCGGCTGCTGCCTCGAGGTCGGCCAGGTCCTGGGGAGTGTCGGGGGAGAGGGTCTGGTCGACGTCGGTCCGGGCGGCGGTGAGTGCGGCGAGGGCCGGAGCGGTGAGGCCGGCGGCCAGCGCGCCGCGCAGCAGGTTGCGGCGCTTCATCGGATCTTCTCCATGGTCGGGCTCCGTGCTGAGAACGGCGGTGTCCTCCCAGGGTTGCGCAGCAAGCCCCAGTAGGGCACCGGGAATGCGCAGTCCGTCGGCGATTCGCTCGACAGTCGTGAGGGCGGTGACAGCTGTGGTGCCCCGGGCGATCTGGCTGACCCGCTCGGCTTTCAGCGCGCACGCTTCGGCGATCCGGTTGAAGGAGACCCCCACGTCGTGGGCCATGGCGAACACGGTGGTGAAGTCCCGCTCGCGCAGGGCACGGACGAACGCCGGGTCGGTCAGCAGGCGGCGCGGCACTTGGGCGGGTGACGGCGGTAAGTCGTCCACAAGTCCCCCAGAACTCTCGTGGAATGACAGAGCGTCAGCCCAACGACCATACCCACCGTGGGGGCCCCGTCACGGGGTTATCGCGCGCCTGGTTCGCGGCTGTACTGACGGTGCTCGCGGCCGTGCCGTCCAGGGCCCGGCCGCCCGATCAGGAGGAGGGTCCTCATGCAGAGTCCCGCCACGCCCCCGCCCGCCGTGCCGTCGACGGGCGGCCTGGTCCGCTCCCGTCGGCTGATCGTCGCCGCCCGGGGCCGCAACGCCATCCCCTCGGACGGCGGCGGCACCGGCCGCAGTGACGGCAACGACTGACGGACCGGGAGCCCTGACGCGATGAAGCACCCGTCCATCGCGGCGTGCCTGGGCGAGGACTTCCTCGCCCAGGCACTGCACCGCGAACACCGCCACGTACCCGGCGCCCTCGATGTCGCCGGACTGATGACCTGGGACGACCTCAACCAGATCCTCGCCGCCCACCGCATGGAGCCGCCGCGGATGCGACTGTCCCGCCACGGCGAGACGCTGCTGGTCGGCGGCTACACCACACCGGTGGCCACCCGCCGGCACACGGTGTGGCACCGCCTCCGCCCGGCTGAACTGCACGCCCGCCTTCAGGAGGGCGCCTCGCTCGCCCTGGACAGCGTCGACGAACTCCACCCGCCGATCGCCCGCCTCTGCGAAGCGATCGAGCGCGAGCTGCGCACCCGCGTGCAGGCAAACCTCTACGCCTCCTGGAGCGCCACCGAGGGCTTCGGCGTCCACTGGGACGACCACGACACGGTCATCGTCCAGCTGGACGGCGCGAAGCGCTGGAGGATCTACGGCACCACCCGCCCGTACCCGCTCTACCGCGACATCGAGGACCCCGGCGAGGCGCCCACCGAGCCGGTCGCCGACCTGGTCCTGTGGCCGGGCGACGTCCTGTACGTGCCGCGCGGCGTGTGGCACGCGGTCTCCGCCGACCAGGGCACCCGCTCCCTGCACGTCACCTGCGGCCTGCAGACCCACACCGCGACCGACCTGATGGCGTGGGTGTCCGAGCAGCTGCTCACGCACGAGGACTGGCGGCGCGACCTGCCGCTGCTCGCCGCGCCCGACGTCCAGGCCGACGCCGTGGACGGGATGCGCAAGCGGCTCGCCGAACTGCTGGACGACCCCGGGCTGCTCGCCCGCTACCGGGCGGCGATGGACGGGCAGGCCGTGGGCCGGATGGCGCCGAGCCTGCCGTACATCGACACCATCCCCGTCGACGGCGGTCTGCGGGTGAGGCTGACGACCGCCCGCGCGGTGCTGGACGTCGGCGAGGACACGGTGACGCTGTCCGCCGCCGGTACCGTGTACGAGTTCGCTCCCGAGGCGGAAGCGGTGCTGCGCCCGCTGGCCGACGGCCGAACCATGGACCTGGCCACGCTCGCCGACACGGCCGGCCTTTCCCTGGAGGACGTCGCCGCCCTGGTTCAGGAGCTCGTTGCCGGGCAGGCCGCGACGGTAGGGAGCCTGCTGTGACCGCACAACTCGCCCTCGGTACCTACCGGTGCCAGGCGATCCCGGAGGCGGCCGTCCGCGCGGCCGCCTCCGGCGCGCAGTGGGTCGACACCGCCCCCAACTACGCCACCGGCCGCGCACAGACCCTCCTGGCCCCGGCCCTGGTCGCCCACCCGTTGCTGAACGTCTCCACCAAGACGGGGTACTTCGCCGCGGCCACCGGCACCGACGCCGTGAACGACGGTGTCCTCAACCAGGACCAGGCCGCCGCCGGGCACAGCCTCGCCCCCGACTACGTGCGCTGGCAGACTGGCCGCAACCGCGAGCAGCTCGGGCGCGACCGCCTGGACCTGGTCCTGCTGCACAACCCCGAGCGCGTCCACCCCGGCGACCGCCCCGCCCTGCACCGCGCGATCCGCGACGCCTTCGCCGTCCTGGAGGAAGAGGCCGCGGCTGGGCACGTGGCGGGGTACGGCGTCGCCACGTGGGCGGGCCTGGAGGAGGAGGCGTTCACGGTGGGGGAGCTGCTCGCCCTGGCCGCCGAAGCCGCCGGCGGGCAGCACCACCTGGCCGCCATCCAGCTGCCGGTCAGCCTGGTGATGATGACGCCGATCGTGCAGGCCCTTCACGGCCGGGGCCCGCTCCCGGCCGCCGCGGACGCGGGCCTGCGGGTGATGGCGTCGGCCCCGCTGCACGGCGGTGAGCTCCCCGGCATGGTCGACCAGGAGCTCGCTGACCTCATCCGGCCGGGCCTGACCCCCGCACAGGCGTGCGTCCTCGCCGTCGCGTCATGCCGAGGAGTGACAAACGTCCTTCTCGCCGCCTCCGGTGCGCCACACTGGAAGGAGGCGGCCGACGCCGTCGCCCAACCCTCCCTGACCGCCGCCAAGTTGCGGGAGATCACCGGTGTACTCGCCTCCCCCTGACCCGGACACTGAAAAGCGCATGCGCGCCCACCACGCGCACGCCGCGAAGGCCCTCGACGTCCAAGTGGAGCCGGGCGCGGAGTTCTGGGGGTGGGCCGGGCGCACCCTCGGTGCCCCCGCCTGCACCGCTACGGGCGTGCCCGCCTGGCTGCGCCTGGTGTCCGCGCCGGAGGACAAGGCGTCGGGGAAGCTGTGGGACGGCGCCCTCGATGCCCAGCACGCCTTCGGCGACCTCGACGGCCACCGGCCCGCTCTCCTGGCCGTCCACGATGCCGTCGACGACGGCATCGCCTACCGGGCGGAGCTGTCGGTGCGCGTCGACGACCCGGTCCTGTCCGACGACCCGATCCTCCAGCACGAGGCCCAGCTGCCGGACTCCTGGTGGAACGACCTCGCCGGGACGCTGGAGAAAGTCGCGGCCACAGGCACCGGCCGCGTCGCCGTACGGCAGCAGTACATAGAGCGGGCCATCCCCGAGTTCGTCGGCATCCCGGCCCCGGCCGTCTCCTGCTGGACAACAGCCCACGCGGATGTGCACTGGGCAAACTTCACCGAACCGCTGCGCCTGCTGGACTGGGAAGGATGGGGAACGGCCCCAGAGGGGTTCGACGCCGCCACGCTCTACGCCTACTCGCTGCTCCAGCCGGACACTGCCGCCCGCGTCCGCGCCACCTTCCCCGTGCTGGGCAGTCCGGCTGGCCTCGCCGCCGAAGCGACCGTGTGCGCCCAGCTGCTCCAGACCGTGGCCCGCGGAGACAACCTGATCCTCGAAGGACCGCTTCGGAACTGGGCTGATGAACTCCGCCGCCGCTGAGCCCGCGTAGTCGCCCCGACCATGAGGCCGACCACGCCGGGTGCGACCCCCGACCACGGCCCGAGTGGCGTGTCCGAAGTGACACGCAATTCGAACAAGCGATCTAATTCCGATATGGACGTGACCGACTTCCCCGACGACCTGGTGCAGACGCAAGCCGCCTGGAACGCCACCTACAACGCGCTCGCCGCACCCCGCCCCCGCGACAACACCACCGCCCTGCGCCGCCGCCTGCTGCACCTGTCTGTACGGCTGTGGTGGCACCCCTACTGGGAGACCGTCCCCTCGGTGCCGGCGGCACGCTCCGAGCTGCGCCACCTAGCCCGCACCCACGGAGCCGTCCAGGCCGCGTGACCCATCGCCCCGGTCGACCAGGAGCACGAGGTTGCGCCAAGGGTTGCGCCTATCTGTTGCGCTGGATGTTGCGCCAATGGTTGCGCTAGGTGTTGCGCTGCCCGCAGGACTGTCCCGTGTTCGTGCAGGTCATCACGCCGTTTTGCCGTGGTCGGCCCGCTGACATCCCCGTTGCGGCTGCTCTGCCCATGTCCCTTGGCTGGAGTGAAGGAGTAAGGGACGGGCGGGATGGGCGGCGCGGCCGCGGCCGGGGATCGGGGCGCGCTCAGGCGGTTGCGCGTCGGCCGGGGCCGCCGCGCCCGTGCCGCCGTCAGTGCGGCGGCGACGTCCAACGGGGGACGTCGGCGGGGGAGAGGTCAGGGCGGGCACGGTGCAGGCGCGCGGGGTGGCGCCACCGGCCGGAGGCGTCACGGGCGACGTCGACGCCGACTTCCACCACCAGTTCCGGTTCCACCAGCGTGACGGTCAGCGTCTCCCGGCTGCCCCACCCGGCGGAGAACGACCAGCCCGTCCATGGATGACCGCGCCGGGCTGGAGCGAGCAGCCCGGCGGCCGTGCCGCTCGCCGCCCGGGCGAGGGTGGTGGTGCGGCCGGTATACTGCAGGCGGCCGTCGTCGTACCTGCCGAGCAGCAGGCTGCTGGGGACGGCCAGGGAGCCGGTGACCGCGCCGACGATCGCCTCGGTCGTCTCACGCACCTTGTACTTCCGCCACCCGCGCACCGCAGGTTCGTACACGCTGTCCAGCCGCTTGAAGAGCACGCCTTCCATCCCGACCGACGCCCACGTCAGCCACTCACGCACGGTTTCCGGATCGGTGGTCGACGGGCACAGCGCCCACGGGGCGGACAGACGACGGGCGGCGAACACGGACTCGAGCGCGGCCCTACGCCGCCGATATGGCCAGCTGGTCGTGTCGGTCCCGGACAATCGCAGCAGATCGAACGCGACGAAGTGAGCCGGCCACTCACCCGCCGCCCGGGCCGCCCCGGCGCCGCGCCGCTGAAGCCGGTTCTGTAGCTGCTCGAAGGCGAGCCGTCCCGCGGCGTCCCATACGACCAGCTCGCCGTCCAGCGCGGTGGCGTCCGGCAGATGAGCGGCCCCGGCCTCAATCTCCGGAAACGCCGGCAGCATCTCGGTGCCGTGTCTGGAGCGCAGCAACACCCGGCCCGCATCGACGGAAAGTAGGGCCCGGAATCCGTCCCACTTCGGTTCGCTGGCCCACCCCGGCCGCAGAGCAGGATCAGGCACGGGGGTGGCCAGCATCGGCTCCGGCAGTGTCCACGTCACGCGCCATGCCTTCCCCCACAGGTCATCGGCCGCCCGGGTGACTTGCCATGGCCGGACCGGTCTTGGTCAGGCTCGTGGTCGGGCGCGAGGGGAACTCCCGACCATGCTGCCGCTGACGGCGTCCACGGCAGGTCAGACGGTCGCCGGGTCAGGCTCGCCCTCCGCCTGGTGCTCCGCTTCGGGTTCTTGGCGCAGATCCAGGAAGCAGCGCAGCCGTACGCCGGGTTCACCAGGCTCGCGGGTCGTACGGTCCGCCGGCGCGATTCCCCAGCGGGCGGCGAGCAACTCCTGGACCGCAAGCGCGGTCTCATCATCGGCGGCCGCGACTTCCACCACGGCCAGACCCGGCCTGGCCACATGCGCGTCATTGATCTGCCTCATGCCTGGCACTACGTGTCAGCGAGCCCGAAGGTTCTGGGACGCGGCGGGCTTCACCCGACCGAGAAGGGTCACGGGGCCCGACCGGCCGGGCTGCCGTCCTTCGCCACGTCTATCGACACCTGGGCCGGGATCCGTCAACGCTGTCTAGCGGCCTCTACGCTGTCGTCATGACGCTGAACGCCGACGAGTATGAGCTCCTCCGTCTGATCGCCCAGTCACCAGAGCCCGTGGCTGCCTCCGACTTCTTTCACACCATCCACCCGGCGAACTTCGAACGAAGCGCCACAGAGGAAGACCCTCGGCGTGTGGCATGGCAGGAAAAGCAGCTCGGGCTCTACAAAGCGATGATCGACCTGCACGACGGCGGTCTCATCCGGATTGTCCACCCGGCGAACGGAGAGCGGCCAGACCTGATGGAGGCCACTGAGGCCGGCCACGCTGCCCTGACCTGAGGGCCTTGCCGGGCGGACCCGCCTGGGCCCGCCCGGCAAGGCCCAGCGCCGAGGGAGGAGAGGCAGCCCTACGCGGTGGCGATGCTGCTGCCGTGGAAGTGCTGCCAGCCCGCCGCTTCAGCACATGGTGAGTTGTTCGTGCTCGGGCAGGTCGAGGTGGACGATCCGGCCCTGGGGAAGGACGGCGGCGAGTTCGCGCGCCTCGTGGGCGCTGCGGACCAAGACCAGCTCCTCCGCGAGCGTGGGGCAGGCGGCGACCAGGCCGGGGCAGGGCCGCACGATTCCGTACAGTGTCCGCCGCTTGTCGGCCACATGAATGGGGACACCGCGGGCGTACTGGGGCCACATCATCGGCTTCTCCGGGAGTTCCACTCGAACACTCGACTCGCGCCAGGCGTACTCGGCGACGGCGGCGAACAGCTCGGTCTGCTGCTGCGGCGACAGCCGACACCACCACGCTCGCGCCGTCGCCAGGTCCTGGCGCTCCTGCTCTTCACGCTCGGCTTGCTCCCGGGCAAGACGCGCCTCGCGTTCCACCCGCTCCCGCTCCCGGCGCGCGTCCTCCTCTGCCCATCGGCGCTGCGCCTCCTCCAAGCGCACGCGGGCTTCCTCCTCCCGCTGAAGGCGTCGGCGTTCGGCCTCCTCGGCCCTCCGCGCACGTTCCTGCTCCTCCAGCTCCTGGCGCCGCCGCTCCGCAGCCTCTTCCTGCTCCTTCTGCCGCGCCTCCCGTTCCTCCCGCGCGGCCTCCTGCCGTTGCCGCATGGCCTCGTGCTTATCCTGATCGGCGATCGACCTCCGCGATGTCCACCACTGATCACGGCGGAACCGCCGCTGCTCACCGTCGACCACCCGGTACACCCGCCGGTATCGAGGTAGCACCCCGACGGGAACGAGCTGCTCTTCCAGCGCCCAGCGCACGAACCGCTCGAGCGGCTCCTCCTGGAACTCCCACCGCCCGCTCCGGTACACGAACCCGGCAAGCCCGTCGTCCACCACCCACGGTTGATCCCGCTCCTGCGGAGCCCTGACCCGGACGGCCGGCACTGCGCTGATCCACTGCGGCGGCCGCGCGCCCGGGTGCACCCAGCACACCCGGATTCCCTCTTCGGCGTACCGGTCAGTGCGGGTGGCGATGTCGTCCACAGTGATCGGCGACAGCTGCGCCTCCCAGGCCATGCGTCGGCTCCCGTCCGCGGACGAGGCCATGACGTCCGCCCGCCATGACCCGTCCTCGGCCGGCACCTCCAGGGCCGCGAACCACCCGGCGGCCCGGATCGCGCCCGCCATCTCCAGCTTGAGCATGTGGTGCTCCCACGACTCGTTCAGCAGTTCACACGACTCCGGTCGGTTGCGGTCGTGGCAGAAGAACCGGACCCCGTAGCGGGAGACCTTCGGGTGGAGGCCCCAGGAGCAGTCGGGGCAGGTGAGTGGGACGCGGGGGTGGACCTTGTGGACCTGGCCCCACTTCAGGTCGTGTCCGAGACCAGTGAGGGTCGAGTCGAGAAGGCCCAGCTCGGGATGCAGCGCAGTGAAAGGCATGAATCGCATCTCCCGGCGATCCGGCATGCTGACGGCGTACCTGACAGCACACCAGATACCAGGCCCCACTGACAGAGGGCCTTTAGCCAGCGGCGTCGTACCTTCTGGAGGGCCGTCCCCGCATTGAAGGAGAACTCGTGGACGGCTGCCAGCGCGGCCGCGTCTGGAATCTGAAGCGTGGCCTGGCTCATCATGTGGGATGGCTGAGCAGATGGACCTTCAGCGGTTGCGGAGCCTGATCGAAGGCGTGTGCGTCACGCTGTACCAGCGATATGGGCATGAGGATCTGCCAGCGCTGTGCGAGCGACTTGGCTTGCCCTCGCCTCCGCCCAAAGCCCAAGCGACCAAGCATGAGCGCTTGACCGCGAGCCTGGGGGCCTGCCCGGACGAACGACTGCCTCATGTGGCTCAGGCAGTTCTCGACAGCGAGCCGCTTATAGCTCCCCAGCAGATGGAACTGCAGGACGTTGTGTGGCTCGGTCGCGACTACGTGGAAATACCCGGCCGCACGCGGCGAGAGTTGGCCAAGGAACTCGACCTCTCCGATCACCTCAAGTATCCAGACCGATTTCTGACCCTGCTGGCCAGCCTGTGGGATCTCGGCGAGGACGAGTTCAACGTGTGGGGGCCCCACCTTGGCACCCTGCGCTCCGACATCCAGCGCCACGTGATCAGGTTTCCAGACGACTGGTCGACCGAGGACCTCTTCGAGCAGCTCAGAGCCTTCGAAGCCCCACATCCTCGATTCGGCCGCTTCCTCGAGGGCCTGGCCGCCTCAGAAGTTCTTCCTGACGAGCAGGCACAGCGCCGCTTCGTCGAACTGGCCAACCGCCATCTGCAGCCGGTCGGCGCACAGCTCCGTCAAGAAGGGGAGACGGACGGATACCCGCAGTTCCACCTGCACCAGCTCGGTCGCGGCACCGCCCGCCGGCCGCGCAACCTCATCTTCGCCACCCAGGGAAAGCCCGACATCCGCTTCACCAGCGCCCTCGACAACGACATCGAGATCGCCGAACAAGCCGACAAGATCCTGGTCTACAACCACCCGGTAGGCAAGAACGGGCTCCTGTGGAGCGACCTGCTGTCCTGGTGGCAGGAAACCCGCAGCATCGCGGACACGGAGACGGCCAGCCGCACCCTTTACGACCGCATGCAGGCTTCCCTGCCACGTGAATCCGCAGGCCAGAAGAACCTGTTCTGGCTCTACCACAACCTCTACAAGGGCCAACTGCACGATGTACCCGCACTCCTGCCAGAGATATGGGTGCACTGGGACCCCAAGACCCTCCGCGAGCGCGGAGAGCGTGCCATGCAGAACCTCCGCATGGACTTCCTCATGCTGCTGCCCGGGAACCGCCGCGTGGTGCTGGAAGTCGACGGCATGCAGCACTACACGCGCGACGGAGGAGCCGTACCCGACAGCGCAAAGTACGCCGCCACCATGGCCGGTGACCGCGACCTGAAGTTCCGCGGCTACGAGGTGTTCCGGTTCGGCCACGACGAACTGCGCGACCGCGAGCGCGCCCGACCCGTGCTCACCGACTTCTTCCGAACCCTTCTGGGCCGCACACCTGGCAGCAGCCCGTAGCCGCTTTACTGGCGGCGGTGTCCCGTGCCTCAGCACCGGGGCAGGGGACACCAGGCCGCAGACGACGTGATCAGTGTCGCCGGATCAGTCGAAGTCGGGTTCCCAGTCGTCATCCACCTCTTCTTCGGTGCGCAGTGAATGTGCTCTCATGCCCGCGAGATCCAGTTCGGGTCCGGTCAGTGTGAGGTCACAGTTCCGACACCCGAAGTAGCGCGGGAAGAACCAGATGTCCCCATAGTCCCCGCTCTTGTCACGCCCGCTGATGAACGCAGGATTTTCGCAGGCCGGGCACGTCGTTGGTACATGCAGGAGCCATCGGCTGGGCAGTGGTGCTGCCGATTGACTGGCAACCAGCGCTGTCTTCTCGCTTTCAGACAAGCCGTCGGTTTTGGCCGCGAAGGTCTCCTTGGCCTGCTGGATCCTGGCGGTGTAGCGCACTCCGTCAGCTCGGACGTCGTCTGCACTACCAGGCTCTTGCACGTCTCGTAGTGCTTGTCCCAGAACCAGGCCGGTTCCTTCGACAGCTCGGGCAACAGGGAATTGATGTACTTCACACCGGCCGCCAGCAGTTCCCGGCATTCGCTGGACGGCCTCCCCCACCCCATGTGAGTGACGCCGTTGCGTGCATCCCTCAGAGCCGCAAGTTGCTGTGGCACATCGCCCTTTCCCAGTTTCGTGAGCCGCATTACGACCCCCGCGCCACTGACGGTTCTGAGACCCGCGCGACCTGCCTCCACCTTGTCTTCCCGGCCGCCGAGTAGCAGCAGATCCTCTAGAGAAGGCTTGATGTCGGCCAGCAACGTGAGGGTGATCGAGGCTAGTGACCTGGTTCGGAGATCCTGTCGCAGTAGCGGCAGATGCGGTCGAGGATCTGGTCGGCGGTCTTGGTCCACTTGAAGGGCCGGGCCTCCTCGTTCCAGACCTTGATTTAGTCTTCGAGCGCGGTCTTGAGATCGTCGAGTGAACAGAACACCCCGCGTGCGAGGCAGCGCCGTTCCAGCTCCGCGAACCACCGTTCGACCTGGTTGGTCCACGACGAGTAGGTGGGGGTGAAGTGGAGCTGGAAGCGCGGGTGCGCGAGGAGCCACTTGTGCACCACGGGCGCCTTGTGGGCGGAGAGGTTGTCGCAGATGACGTGGACCGCCAGGCCGGGTTCGGTCTGGCGGTCGATCTCATCGAGGAAGTCCCGGAAGTCCACCGCCCGGTGCTGGGCGGACAGCTTGCTGATGACCTTGCCGGTCGCGGTGTTCAGAGCGGCAAAGAGGTCGACGGTGCCGTGCCGGATGTAGTCAAAACTCCGCCGCTCGGGCACTCCCGGGACCATCGGCAGCACCGGAGCGGTCCGTTGGAGGGCCTGGATCTGCGGTTTCTCGTCCACCGCGAACACCACCGCGTTCGCCGGCGGGGCGAGATACAGACCGACGACGTCGCGGACCTTGTCGGTCAGGAACGGGTCCGGGGAGATCTTGAACGTCTCGGTCCGCCACGGCTGCAGACCGAACGCGTGCCAGATCCGCAGGACACCGGCCGGGGAGATGCCCACGACTTTGGCCAGCTCCCGCTTCGACCAGTGGGTCCCGGCCGGAGGTGCTTCTTCGAGGGTGCGGACTACGACCTCTTCCACCTGGGCGTCGGTGATGGTCCGCGGCACCCCGGGCCGCGGTTCGTCCGCCAGTCCGTCCAGCCGGTCACGCAGGAACCGGGTCCGCCACCGGCGCACGGTGTCTCTGCCGACATCGAGTCGCGCGGCGACCACGGTGTTGTTCCAGCCGTTCGCACACGCCAGCACGATGCGTGCGCGAACGGCCAGGCCCTGCGCGGTCGAGCGGCGCTTGGCCCAGTTCTCCAGCGTCAGCCGCTCGGTCGCCGACAGCACGACAGGTTCCAGCCGGGTATCGCCCATGCACACAGGACAGCGCGAACGCCCAGCCCGCCGCAGGCGAACTCCGCAATCTGATACACGAGACGCCTCACGTGGCGACCTACATACTCAAAACCAGGTCACTAGGTCATTAGCTACTGCACCTGACCACAGACCCCGGTCCTGGGGGTGTTACTGGGTGTGGTTCGCCTTGGGGCCGGGTTTCTCAATTCGATCGCCCCTGTACTACAGGCGCCGCTACCGTCCCTTCATGGATGATTCCCTCTCCTTCGAGAGCTTCCTTGGAGGGGCCAAGAAGGCCGCTCACAGAGCCATGGACGATCACGGGCGCGGCGAGTACGACGAGTTCGCTCTCCATGGCGGTGTCGCCGTAGAACGGCTCGCCAAAGCGGTGCTGGTCTCGAAGAACCCGGTGTACCTCTTGGAGATGCGCAACGGGAACCCCGACATGCTCCTGTACCTCGGCGGCCACCTGGAGATGAGCGCGGACAAGGTCCGTACGGTCGGCGCCAAGGACTCCATCAAGCGGCTGCGTACGTTGGGACTTCTTCCGCCTGACCCTCAGCTCGACCTGTTGATCGAACTTCGGAACGGCACCGCACATTCGACTGTCGGCGACCAGGCGAAGATTCTGCTTCCAGCGCTCGCCGAGAACATCGCGGCCCTGCTCAAGGATATCGATCTTCCTGAGGAAGGCTTTTGGGGCCGTTGGACAAGCGCGATGAACGTGGCCGTCGACAAGCAGCGGAGCGAGACCGAGCGGGACGTCGAGATCCGGATCAAGCAGGCCAGGCATCGCTTCGACGACCGGTTCGCGGGGCTGCCAGAGGGAGCCAAGGAGAAGGTCCTCCAGGTACCCAGACCCACCATTGGGGGCTTGGTGGCTGGTCCGATCTCGATCACGGTCGGTAAAGACCTCCTGGCCATGATCGCCACCATGCCCTGTCCGGCCTGTGGAGGGCAGGCAAAGGTCAATCTCGCTCCGATCAACCCCTCTCCGACCGGAGCCGACTTGATGCCGAACAGCCTTCACTGCCATCTGTGCGCGCTGGAACTGAGCAGCCCGGAGGAGATCAGAGCCTCCGGAACCAACATCCAGGTGACCGGACTCCCCGCCTCGCTCGCCATCTCCTGGGGCCGGACGCTTCCGGCGGGATTCGAGTTCGGCGAGACGCACGCAGGCTGATCACCGCTACGCCAACACCTTCGCGCTTAGAGGTCCTAACAGAAGTCGTTGATCGCGTGACTGATTGCTTGTCGGCTCGTTGGTCGGAGCGTGGGGAAGAGACAGTCGCGGCCGTGGATCGTCTCGGACGAACTGTGGGCACTGATCGAGCCGTTGCTGCCTAAACCGAGCCCGAAGCTGGTGGCGGGGCGGCCGAGGGTGCCGGACCGGCAGGCGTTGTGCGGGATCCTGTTCGTGCTGCACACCGGCATCCAGTGGGAGTACCTGCCCCAGGAGCTGGGCTTCGGCTCGGGGATGACGTGCTGGCGGCGCCTGGCGGCCTGGAACGAGGCCGGCGTGTGGGACCAGCTGCACCTGGTGCTGCTGAAGAAGCTGCGGTCGGCGAAGAAGCTGGACTGGTCGAGGGCGGTGATCGACTCCTCCCATGTGCGGGCTGCCCGCCGGGGCCCAAAAGCGGTCCCAGCCCGGTCGACCGTGCACGGCCGGGCAGCAAGCACCACGTCCTCACCGACGGCCAGGGCATCCCGCTCGCGGTGTCGCTGACCGGTGGGAACCGCAACGACGTCACCCAGCTCCTGCCCCTGCTCGACAAGGTCCCCGCGGTCTCCGGCGCCGTCGGCCGGCCACGTCGGCGGCCGGATGCCCTGCTCGCCGACCGCGGCTACGACCACGACAAGTACCGCCGCCTGCTGCGGCAGCGCGGGATCCGGCCGGTGATCGCCGAACGAGGCCAGGAACACGGCTCCGGCCTGGGCATCTTCCGGTACGTGGTCGAAAGGACGATCGCCTGGCTGCACGGCTTCCGCCGCTTGCGCATCCGCTGGGAACGACGCGACGACATCCACGAAGCCTTCCTCGGCCTTGCGACCTGCCTGATCACCTACCGGCATGTACAGCGCCTTTGTTAGGACCTCTTAGCGTCGCCTTCAAGCGCCGCCGTTGCACCCTCCCACAAGAACAAGGCGGCACCACCGATCAACGCTGTGGTGCCGCCGCCGGTTGGGGGACCTCCATGCGTGAGCGTCAGGAAATAGGTTCTCCCAGGAGTAGGGAGCGGGCGCGCGCTCGGAAACCGTTATCCAGGCCGGCGGTGCCGACAAGGAACCCCACGACATCTGCGGCGCGCTTGGCGGCGACCTCCTCGAACAGGCCGCCCATGTCCTCGGGCTCCTCAATGCGCCCGCCCAGGGCGGTTACCGAGGTGACCAGTTCCAGCATGCGTAGGGCTGGCAGCACTGTGTCGGGACGGGCCAAAATCCTTACGGTCAGCTCGCGTAGCCGGGGGTAGTAGACAGGCAGCAGGTCGACGTGGACGTCGCCGGGCAGCGCGCCGCTGTCCTTGACGGTCTTCAGCAGGCGGGCCAGGCCCTCCTTTTCGCGCAGGCCGGCGGGGCCTCCGAAGAGGTATTCCTGCAGTCCGCGGTCGGGGTCGGCGATATGGGTGGCGCGGATGCCTTCCACAGCTTGGCTGAGGGAGAGCAGGTACAGCCAGGCGCAGTCCAAGACGAGGGCCAGGTGCTGGGGGACGCGTGCGTCCAGGAGCGGGGCGGCTGCAGTCACCTCGTCGACCAATAGCATCGGATTGCGGTAGGGCTCGGTGACCCAGTAGGTGAATTCCCGGTAGTCCGCCAGTGGTTTGAGCCGCTTGTCCAGGTCGCCGAAGGCACGCAACACGGTGGTGGCCTTGTCTGGCTCGAACAGCCAGGCCAGCGGCTCCGTACCCAGGCCGAGTTCACACGGGTGCAGTTCCTCCAGACGTGTGACTTCGCCGCTGTTCAGTGCGGAAATCCCCAGACGAGACGTCAGCTGCCGTGCAGCGTCGGTCAGGTCCCGCTCCCGGACCATGTATGCGGCGTCCGCACCGAAGAAATCGGCCACGCCCCGCACCCAGAACATGCGGTTCGTCGACCCCTTGCTCGAAGTCTTGCAGTCCACGATCGCGCTCTGCATGCGGAAGCCACCCGCCACGGTGTATCCGAGCACGTCCAGATCGGTGTACGCCTCCGGTCCACTGGAACGCTGACCTCGACGCGTGGCAGATGAGGCACCCGCTTTGGAGACGCCGCGCAGCGGCACGTCCAGGCGGGTGGTGTACCCCATCCTCCACAGCAGCCGCCTTGATGCGACCTTCAGCCCCAGGTCAAGTTCGGTCATCGCGCACGTCCCCTTCCCAAGGCGGCGTCCACCACGCCCTGCCATTGCCGCGGACTGCTCTTCGCTTTGGCCCTCGTGCGGTACATCGTCTGCATCGGTGCGGTGAATGACTGACCAAGCGCCAGGGTCCGACGGGCCTGCTCGTCACCCACACGTCCGCCGATCTGCTCCCCGAAAGAGATCAGATCGCGGGCGATTCGCAGCGCCTCGCGGTTGTCCGGCGAGTCGATGAAGCGGGGCATCACCCAATTGCCGCCAGGCTTGGGGTCGGGATCGAATGCCACCAGTCCCGCTGCGTGGATCAGCCGGTACTGCCGTTCATGTGCCTCATTGGGGCGCAGGAAGCCTCGGTTCGGGTCGAGCAGCTTGTCGATCACGTCGACCAGCGCGTGCCCTGGCAGGCTGGTATAGCCGCCGAAGTGCTGACCGCAGCGCAGGCAGGCCAACACCGCCATTGCCTTGTCCAGCACCGGCTTGCGGCCGCGCAGCAGATCATGATCGAGGATGTAGGGCAGCGCGGCAAAGGGCTGAAGAGTCCCGTCCGGGCGTTGCACAGCGGGTGCCAGCAGCAGGCCCCGCGCGATCGCGTCCTGGAGCAGGGGCTGCGTATCGGCTACGGGCAAGCCTTGTTCGCCGCGGACGGCCGCGAACGCCTCGGCCAGCTGGTCGCTCCCGTGATCACGGACCAGCTCGGTGATCACTTGGGGGTTCTCGAATCCGAAGAACGGCGAGTACAAGACGTCGCCGTCCGGCACCTGGATGCGTTTGAGCAGTTCCGCCCGCTCACCGACCTCAAGCAGCAAGGGAAGCGCGGCGGAGTCCAGACCCACTCTGGAGGCTACGTCCTCCTGCGGCACGGGCCCCTCGGCTAGGTAGTTCACCAACCGCACCATCTGCTCCTCGGTTTCCGAGGGCCGCCGGTTCCGCCATGCCTCACCGAGCCTTGCATAGAGATCGTCGTAGTAGGGGACGCTCTCGGTGAATCGTGTGATCTTGCCGCCCGAGCGCTGCACGCCCTCCACGAATCCAAGATCTTCCAGAGCCAAGACCACGGGGTCGAAGGCGAACTGATTCACATCCAACTGCTCCGCGGCTACTGCACGCAGTGCGCTTGCGTTGTCGATGACTTCCTGGCCCCGTATGAGCGCGGCCAGGCTGGCGGCCATTCCGATCATCTGGGTGTCCATCAGCGGTTCCAGAGTCCCGGAGTTCGGATCAACGTTCCGCAATCCTGCGTGCACGTCCTGGCATCGCAGCCCCTCGTCGAATCTATCCATCAGCTCCTCGCCCCCTCGTTCGGCGCGTTCCGGCGCCGCAGGTCATCATCTCTCGTCTCCGCCTGCCCCGGGGGCTGTCAGTGCCGTGCGGCATCATCGGCAGATGGCCGCCACACCAACCCGCCTCCCGCGATACCGAGTCGGGCGCGAAGGTAGACACCAGGCGATCTTCCTGGGGGGTTCGCGGCCACAGCCGCTCAGTTCCTGGCCTCCCGGAACTTCGAGCCGTTCACCGGCGCCGCAGCCTTCACGGCATACGCGGTCGCCATCGGCTTCGGTATCTCGATCTTCAACCTTGCCGCGTACGAGGACCTCGAGCCGCGGGAGACCCTGGACACCTACGCGCGCGACGAAGGGCGCGACCCTGGGGGCACTCGCCGGAACCTCCGCACCACAAGACGGCCACCAGGGGACAGACCATCGAGCGGCGCTGACCCACCGCGAGAAGGAGGCATCTCGCCGTGACGAGATAGCACGAGACCCCGAGCAACTACCGCCCGGAGCCTCTGCACGCTGGCGTGTCCAAGCTCGCCGCTCGACGTCAGAGCATTCACGTCGCGTCCGGTCGGGCAGGCCGCTCATCCAGCGTTGTCAGTGGTCCGCCTTAAGCTCATGAGCTCATCGCGCTGAGCAAGGAGAGGGTGTCCATGGCCATTGACTTCGCTGCTCTACATGAGCCGCTTGTGGAATGGGTCCACGACCAGACGGCCGCGGATGTATCCGAGTACGTGACGATCACCCCCTTCGGTGAACTGCACGGTCTCAACGAGGAGCAGTCCTTCCGGCTCCTGGAGACGTGCAAGGAATGGGGGCTGCTGAGCGATCGCTACGCCACGATGAGCGATCCGGCGGCCAACCTGACACCACATGGACTGCAGTGGATACAGGAACGCCAACGCTGGCGCGCCGACCCCAAAGCGCGCGCCGTAGCCGGGCGCACAGGCCTGCTGACGTGGCTGTGGCACCAGAAGAATGACGGTGTGGGGCACCCCGTCGTCGAGGGCATCCTCCAGTCTCCGCTCTCACTCTTCGCGGGGGAGCGACTGACACCAGGCGAAATCGACCGCGCCGGGGCCTACCTGATGTCCAAAGGACTGATCACAGGTATCAAGACCGGTCAGACCGAGGGACCCGTACGGGCTGAGATCACTGCGGAAGGGCAGGACTGCGTGGAGCACTACGACGGTGACGTCAGCGCATACGAACGCCGGAACAGCAGCGGCAACACGACGTTCAACATTGGTGAGAACACAGGCAACATCGCCGCCAATAGCCGTGACTTCACCATGAATGCCACGACTAGCAAGGACGGGATTGACCCTGCTGCGGTCGTCATGCTCGCCCGCGCCCTGCGCCAGGCCGTACCAGTGCTGGATCTGCCGCAGGATGATGCAGCTGAGCTCACGCAAATCGCCAATCGTCTTGAGACCGAAGCAGCCAGTGGGTCCCCCGATCCCAGCCGGTTCCGGCGTTGGGGAAGCCAAGCTGTGGGCCTCTTGGAATCGGCCGTAGTCAGCGGGGCACTGGGCGGCGTCCTCGCCGCATACGCCGGCGTGGTCCTCCCCGGACTGCCCGCCGCCTGAAGCCAGGCTCTCCGAAAAAACGCTGCGGTCGCTGGCCCCCACTTCGGCTGGCGACCGCAGCGTGTTGTGTCTATGCCGCTGCCCACTCCAGGCCGAGTGCGGCGAGGGCGGCGCGCTGCTCCGCGGTGAGCTTGTCCCGGCGGCTCTTGGTGTTCGAGAGCCACACGCCCAGCTTCACAGTCACCGGCTCCGCCTCGCCGTCGACCGTGATCTCCATGCCCCTGTCCTACTCGCCGGGAGTGTGCGGAGCGTGTGCCTGGGGAGACCCGGCGGCCTCCGGCATGACGCTGGTGCCGCTGAGGTCCTCGCACAGACGCAGATCCAGCTCGACGGCGGCCGCGTCGACCCGGGCCCACTGTTCGTCGGAGAGGTCGGGCAGGAGCGGGCGTAGGTGGTGCAGGGCGAACGCGACGACGCCCGGCGCCACGCTGTGCAGGAGGTTGGCGACGGCGGCGCTGTGCGCGTCGGGATGGAGCTCGCCCCGCCCGACAGGGCGTACGCCAGCCTGTACGCGTAGTCCGCCTGCTCGGTGAGGGCGATGTTCGCGGTGGCGCGCACGCCCGTGAGCCAGTCGGTGGTGAACAGCAACTGCTCGATCGCGGCACCGGACACCGTCGGCCGCAGTGCTGATGTTCTCCATGCCCGGTCAACTCCCCGCCCGGCAAGGCGGACACGGTTCCGCTCAGGCCACAGCCCAGTGCGGGTTACTCACCGGCGGTGGCAGCCGTGCCCTTCACGGCGAGAATCTCCGAGACCGGGCAGCCCCACGCCGCGCCAGGTCCGGCGGAGCCGTAGAGCGTGAACCCGCACGCCTGGAAGAACGCCTGCCGGCCAGCCGCATCGCCGCCGTCTTGCGGCACCAGTGCCAGGAACGTGTGGCCGGCTTCCTGGGCCCGGCGGGCGACCTCGGCGAGAAGTGCCCGACCGACCCCGCCGCGACGAGCGGCATGAGCGACGGCCATCGTCAAGACGAACGTCTGCTCGCCGGGATGCGCCTCCCGGCCTTCGTCGTGCCCGAAGTCGCAGTGGAGCTGGAACTCAGCGACCCCGACGACAGACCCGCGGAGCTCGGCCACGATGACGTCCAGGCCCTCGTGGTCGTAGACCCTGCCGTCTCCCAGATGGTTCGAGTACAGCAGCTCCTCCACCACCGAGTAATCGGGTTGGACGAGGTCACGGATGAGTGGCATGACCCAAGTGTTCCAGGACCGCGGGGCGGAGGCACCGTCTACGGGCTCCGCGGTCTACGAGCGCTTTGCCTGCTGGCTCATGGTGTCGACTCTGGCAGAGGTACAGAGCACTACGCTCCTTCCATGTGGAGTGAGTCGAACAACTATGGCTTCGAGAACGAGCTGGACTACCTGCGGTCGATCAAGAAGGACGACAGCTATACGTTCACGTACCCGTTCGAGTACATCGCTAAGAACTACGGGAACGACAATTACGACATCGGCACAGCGGACATGGTGGTCCGGGTCCAGTGGAACGACGCGGAGGCCGGTTACACGGTGGCCTACGACGTCCCCGAGATGGACAAGATCGACCCCGCTGAGGGGAACGGCGATGCAGCGAGCTTCTACGAGAGCGACGTTTACTGGAGGCTCGTGGGCGACCTCGACGGCATGGGGATCAGCTCCGAGCTTCGTGCAATCTAGGCACGGTTGGCTTGCCGTTCCCCAGGCCTCCAAAGGCCCGGGGAACGGTCACGGTGCGGGACAGTCAGTAGTCGTCGCGTTCGGTGTTCGGTCCGTACCGCTCGATGAGGTCGCAGGTACAGGTCCCGCTTTCGTACTGCGGCTTGTCGCACTCCTCGTGGTGGTCCCACGGCTGCCGCTCCGTCGGGGCCGCCGGCAGCACGGGCTGCGCGGGGGCGACCTCGATGGCCGGCACCACGCCCGCCCACTCCATGCCCAGCGCTGCGAGGGCGGCGCGCTGCTCGGTGGTGAGTTTGTCCCGCCTCGATTTGGTGTTCGAGACCCACACACCCAGCTTCACGACCACCGGCTCCGCCTCGCCGTCGACCGCGATCTCTTCGCTGTGGCCCCTTGGCACCGGCCGGTCCGCGCCTTCCCGCTCCACCCACTGCGCGAGCGCCGTCAGACCCCGCTGGAACGCCTGCTGTGCCTTGCCCTGGCCCTTCGTCGCACCCTTAGCGGCCGGGGCGGGAGACGGCGTCTCAGCGGGCGTGACGCCCAGCTGGGACAGCCGCTCCTGCTGCTCGGGCAGGAGCCGCGCCCAGATGGCCGGCTGCTTCTGCTGCTGGAGCCACTTGCCGATGTCGTCGCCGTCCATCAGCACGCCGGGTGCGATGTCGGGCAGCTGGCCGTCGGCGTCGACCAGGTCGGCGAGCACCCGGTAGTGCCGCTGCCAGTCGAGCGGCCATGGGCAGTCCCAGTCCGGGTCGATCTCCGTCAGCTGTGCCGCGCGCACGGCGGCCCGCTCCGGATCCTTGCCCAGACCGTTCTTCGCGCCCTTCCGCCGGAGGTTGGCCATGTGCTGCCCGACCGGCACCATCGCCTCGCCCTCGCCCCACACCGCGTCCTGGCGCGGCGCGAGATGCCCAGTGGCCCGCCGGTATGACCGCAGCGCGGCGAGCTTGGCTTCCCACGCCTCCTCGCCCGGCTCCCAGACCATCCCGGCCTCCGGCGCGTCCAGCAGCAGCTTGCGCCGGTCCTCCAGCTCCCCGGCCCGCAGCGCCTTGCGCTGCTGGTGCACCCACCGCCCAAGCGGAAAGTCCTTGGTGACGCCGACCTCGACCTCGACGTCATACGGAACGGCATAGAGGCCGGTGATCTCGTTCTCCTTCCGCCACCGCAGCAGCGCCTGGTAGCCCTCCAGCCAGACCAGGGACTCGGGCCGGTAGACCCGGGTGCGGAGGAACGCCGCGATGGTCGCCGCGTCCCGGGGAGAGGAGAAGTGGAGCAGCGCGGCTTCGGCGGCGGCCTGTGTGTCGTCCTCCTGGTCCTCGCCGTCGCCCTCGCCGCCGGCCCCGACGATCTGCCCGTCCTCGTCACGTCGGACGTGCACCTTGCGCTTGCCGCTGGTGAGCGCGCGGGAGGCGAGCTGCTCGACGAGTCGTTCATCGTGCGAGCGCAGGCCCTGGAGCACGGCTACAAGGGGGCGGAAGCTGGCACTGGCGACCATGTCGGTCGGGTCCTCGCCGGGCTCCAGGAAGACGGGCACGATGATCCTGGCCACCTTCGTGCTGCCGTCCTTGTTGAGCCTCAGCGCCCGGCCGATGTTCTGCACGATCTCCACCTGCGAGCCGCGGGTGTCGGCGAAGCAGATCGAGTCGACGCCCCGCTCGCCGGTGATGTCCACGCCTTCCCCGAGCACGCGAACGCTGGCAAGGAAGGCGCGGTGGACCCGGCGCCCGGCCGCGTCGATGCCGTTGGCGAACTGGCGCAGGACCTCGCGCCGCTCGGAGACGAGGTGGTCGCCGCACAGCCACGCCGACCAAACCCGGTCCGGCGGGACGTGGCGGCCGGCCTCCAGCTCGTAGAACTCCGCGTCGATGGACGACTTCGGCAGCTTCTCGGCGGCGGCCAGGTCGTCGTCGGAGGCGTCGTTCGTGTACAGCTCGGCGGCCGTCTCCGGGAGCTTCTCCGCGAACGCGGCTGCCTCCTCGACCTTCTGGTGGAACGTCATGACCGTACGCAGGTTGTGCGCGGCGGCGTGCTCCAGGAGCGCGGTCTGCAACAGGGCCAGGCGCCGGCCCCGCCGCGCCTCCTCCGACTCACCGAGGCCCGGCGAGGGGTCGCGGATCTCCAGCACGTCGATCTCGAACCCCGCGAGGATCTCCCGCTCGATCGCCTCGGAGAGCCCGAGCTCCGCGATCCACGCGCCGTACGTCCCGTTCGGATCGTCGGCCATGGTCGCCAGCTCCACCTCCTGGCCGTCCGCACCCTTCTGCGGGCGGGCCGCGGCGAGGATGCGCGGCGTCGCGGTCAGGTACAGCCGGAAGTCCGCCGGGATCCGGGCGTTATTGTGGATCGCCGCCCACGGCCGACCAAGATCACCAGCGGTTCCGTGCGCCTCATCAACGATCGCGAGGTCGAAGCCGTCCATGCGCTGCCCGTAGAGCCGCTCCCCGCCCGCCAGAGCGGCCTCCAGCGGCCCGCGAACCTTCCGCCGACCCGTCGGGTCCTCCGGGTCCTCGCGGTCCACGAGAGAGGCGTACGTGGCGAACACAACCACGGGCCCGGACCCTGCCCACAGGGCGAGCTGGATCGGGTTCGTGGTGGTGCGCACCCCGAGCGAGCCCAGGACCGGGTCGTTCTCCAGCGAGCACACCGCCACCATCGGCGCCTGGTGGCCCACCAGGCGCCACGCCTGGGCGGTCTGCGCGAGCAGGTCCAGGGTCGGCACGGTCACGAGGATCCGGCCGTCCGCGAACGACTCCAGCGCGCACGCGGCGGCCGTGATCGTCTTGCCCGACCCGGTCGCTGACACGATCGTGGCACGGGCACCCTGCGGGGGCACAGATGACCTTGCAGGGAATCCCACCCACCTGCGAAACGCAGCGCGCTGGGCTACCTGGTGTTCCTTGAGCTGAATCGCTGACATTCCCATTCCCTCCCCGAGCACTGAATTCTTGTGGTCTTTCAGAGGGCCGCGTGCGGAATGCAGGCCGCGCCCAGGTCGTTCCAGATCGACGCATCCGCCTTGTGCCAGCCGCCCGGCTTCCCGTCCTTGAAGGGCGGCTTGTCGTCCACGTCGTAGTGCCCGGCATCGAGCGTGCAGACCACGACGTCCCCGTCCGCGTTCCGCGTCCGGGCCGTGCACAGACCACCGGCCTCACCCAGCGCCTCCAGCACCCGGCGCCGCGCCGTGGTGTGCGGGTGGGTGCCCGGCAGCACGCTCTCCCGGACGAACCTCTCCAGCCCGCACCAGGTCGGCTCGCTCACGCTGCCTTACGTCCGCGATATGTACGGCCAGTTCAGCGGTCCCTGCCGACCGGCCGCCGCGCCGTGACCACTCCCGGTCCGCGATGCCGACCAGGGCCTCGCTCACGGCCCTCACGCCGTCATCCCAGCCGTCTGCGAACAGCGAGCCCCGAGAGGCCGGCGCCATGCCGTCCAGCTCCACCACCTGGCACTGCGCCCCGGCGACCGCTCCGGCCTCCAGCGCGGCCACCAGGTCGTCCGCCTCGTCCGCGGGCACTCCCTGCGCCTCCAGGAGCGCGAACACCTTCAACCGGGCGTTGACGCCTGCCGTCTGATACTGGCTCACCCGGCGCACAGAATCGCTGCTCAGCGCGGGAACAGGTTCGGTAGATTCGTGGTGACCGGTCATCTGCGGTCGTTCCTATCGGAATTTCGGGGAGGTTCCCGGGTGGTTGGGGGGTGTTCCGTGTTTCCGCCAACGGTACATGCTGCATCAACTTGATGCGCGCGGTACACTGGAACCCACACGAACGAGCGACCCCCACCCCAGTAGCCAGCCCGGCCCGCGTCAGCGGGCCCCAAGGTTCTGGAGGCGCAGCCGGAAGGACCGTTGAGGCGGGGGAGCGCAGCGGACCCGCCGGCTCTTCGGCCGGAGCGGAGCGGAGGCCAGTAGCGGGACATAGTCCCGCCGGTCCGGGAGCGCAGCGGACGGACCGTCACCGGGCAGGCGAAGCCTGCCCGGTGGGCGGGTGGCGCAGCCACCCGCCAGCGCTCACGCGGAGCGGGAGCGCAACCCCCGCGCGCAGCGCGGGGGTTCGCTTCCTCCGGGCGCAGCCCGGAGGGG
>NZ_JAGMUE010001394.1:0-621 GCF_019049165.1 Streptomyces sp. AC627_RSS907 | reverse complement strand
GCCCTGCGTGATCACGGGCCGGAGTTGCTTGCGGTAGACCGCCTCTGTGGTCGCCTGGCTGCTGTGGCCGACCAAGAGCGCGATCCGCTCCAAGGGGATGCCGTGATCGGAGAGCAGGGATACGAAGCTGTGCCGGAGTTCCCGCGGCGTCCACTCCGGCCTCAGTCCAGCCTTCTTCACGATGGCCTTGAAATCGCGCCGGACGTTGGCCGCGTCGAGCGGCTCGCCGCTCCGAGTCGTGAAGACACGGCCGGTCGGGCTCCACTCCATCCCCCTCGATGCCCGTTCCTGCTTCTGCCATCGCCTGTGCTCTTCGAGCACTTCGACCACCTGCTTCGGCAGAGCGATGGTCCGGCGACTTTTCCTGGTCTTGGTCTCACCGCGCTTGCGCACCGAACGCCACACCGCGACGTGCGGCGGGATGCCGTGCGTGGTCTCCAGGAAGACGTGATCCCAGGTGAGTGGCCGCGCCTCTTCCGTGCGTACGCCGCTCAGGAGTGAGAGCACCAGGTAGGCGTACAGCCGCGACGGACGTGCGGCGATGAGCACAGCTTTTGCCTGCTCCAGATTCAGCGCCTTGCTCGGGCGACCGGGGCGACCTTCCGGCGCGGTGACGAGTAG
>NZ_JAGMUE010001393.1:0-571 GCF_019049165.1 Streptomyces sp. AC627_RSS907 | reverse complement strand
GTACTCGGGCACGCGGACGGCGGTGCGGCCATCGACGCCCACCGCGCCTTCCGCGAGCTGGGCTTCGACTCGCTCACCGCCGTCGAGCTGCGCAACCGGCTCGGCGCGGCCACCGGGTTGAAGCTGCCCGCCACGCTCGTCTTCGACTTCCCCACGCCGCTCGCGCTGGCCCGCAGGCTGCGCGCCGAGCTGCTGCCGGAGGACGCGGACGGCGACGGGGCCGCGCGCCCCGTCCTCGGTGAGCTGGACCGGCTTGAGGAGACCCTGACCGGTCTCGCCGCCGACGGCGCCACCCACGACACGATCGCCAAGCGGCTCCAGGACCTGCTGTGGAAGTGGACCGAGGCCGCGCCCGGCGCCACCGCGCGGCCGGTACCGGCGGCCGTCCCCGACCACGAGGCCACGCACGTCGCGTCGGCCACCGCCGACGAGATGTTCGCCCTGATCGACCGGGAGCTCGGAACGACCTGATTCCGAAACGCCGGATTCCGGAACGCCCCCCACCGTCAGGCCCGACATCGACCTCCCCGGGAGAAACCCACCATGCCCAGCCACGAACCCACGCCCACCC
>NZ_JAGMUE010001392.1:0-552 GCF_019049165.1 Streptomyces sp. AC627_RSS907 | reverse complement strand
CGTCCAACGGGTGGACGACCTGGGTGGCGGCTGAGCGGGCCGGGAGTGGCGCGTGCTGGCACGGCAACTGGCCGGGCAGGCGCGGTCGGTGACGCGTGTTCGTACGCCGTCGCCGGGTAGGCGAACTACGCGCGTCACGTCCGATGGGTTGCGCCTGACATGCTCATGCAAGCAAGCTGGGCCGGACCGCCGCACACGCGTCCCCCCACCGCGTCGTGTCCGCACAACGTGCCGTGCGTGCGGCGTCGGTGTGTCGTCCGGACGACACCGGAGCATCGAGTACGCCCTGGTGCGGCTGGCGACGGCGGACGACGCGGCGCGCGAGCGCGCCCGCGTACGCCCACGTACCGGGCGGGGGATGCCACGACGACCCCGAACGTACGAGGAGTGGCGTTGCGCATCATCCCCACCCGCCCGACGGCGACGACCGCCGCCATCGCCGCGCTGCTGGTCGCCGGCGCCCTGCTCACCACGCCCGGTGCGGCCCAGGCGTCCACGCCGCGCACGGCCCCGCCCCGCGTGTCGGCCTCCGCCGGGGACGCGGCTCCCGGG
>NZ_JAGMUE010001391.1:0-642 GCF_019049165.1 Streptomyces sp. AC627_RSS907 | reverse complement strand
GACGTGTTCGCCGCGGCCCCGGCGGTGGCGGAAACCGAAGCCGCAGCCGGAGCTGACGCCGAAGTCGTAACCGAGGCCCCAGCCCCGGGCTCAGCCGACGCCGCAGGCGACGCCGTGGCGCGGCCGTGCAGGATGAGGGCCCAGGCCAGGACGGCGAACGCGGCGATGTTGGCGACGGCGCGCACGGTGTTCCAGGTGACCCAGCGGGCCTCGAAGTCCCGGCGGGCGGCGGCCAGGTCGGCGATCCGGGCCGGATCGCCCGCCTTGGCCAACTGGTCGTTGAGGGGCACGTTCACGCCGCTGGTGATCACGAGCATGGCCAGGTAGAGCACGAGCCCGGCGATGATCCACGGCAGCGCCGCGCGGTCGGCGCCCGAGCGCAGGCTCAGCGCCAGGGCGAGGGCCGTGAACGCGATGCCGCCCAGGAAGCAGAACATGAACCAGCCGTTGAGGATGGACGCGTTGATCTTCTGCATCGCCTCCACGAAGGTGCGGTCGCTCGATCCGGCGAGGCCGGGCATGACCGCGTAACCGAAGGCGGCGAACAGCCCGGCCATCAGGCCGGTGGTGAGGGTCGCCGCGAGCAGCGCGACGGTGTGCAGGGTCTTGAGCTGCATCGCGGGTCACTCCCCGTCCCAGGCG
>NZ_JAGMUE010001390.1:0-605 GCF_019049165.1 Streptomyces sp. AC627_RSS907 | reverse complement strand
CGCCGTGGTCGTGCAGGCGGTCGGCGACCTGCCGGCCGCGACCTGGGGCGGCCGGCCGCCGGAGCTGCCGGAACACGCCGTCTCGCGGCCGGACTTCTCGCTCATCGGGCAGGTGGAGTTCGGCGGCTGGGGCGAGATCGGCGGCGTGACCGTCGGCGTCATCGTCTTCACGCTGGTGCTCGCCGGCTTCTTCGACGCCATGGCCACCATCATCGGCGTCGGCACCCAGGCCCGGCTGGCGGACGAGCGGGGCCGCATGCCCGGGTTGAGCAGGGCGCTGTTCGTCGACGGCGCGGGCGGGGCCGTCGGCGGCGTGAGCGGCGCGTCGGGCCAGACGGTCTTCATCGAGTCGGCCACCGGCGTCGGCGAGGGTGCCCGCACCGGGCTCGCCAGCGTCGTCACCGGCCTGTTCTTCGCGGCCTGCCTCTTCCTCACGCCGCTCACCCAGATGGTGCCGGCCCAGGTGGCCGCCGCGGCCCTGGTGGTGATCGGCGCGATGATGCTGCGCGACGCCCGCCACGTGGACTGGGCCGACCACACGGTGGCCGTGCCGGTGTTCCTGACCGTGGCGCTCATGCCGTTCACGTACTCGATCACCGTCGGCG
>NZ_JAGMUE010001389.1:0-659 GCF_019049165.1 Streptomyces sp. AC627_RSS907 | reverse complement strand
CCGCTGGGCTGGCCGATCGCCCAGCCCGCGGTCGCCGGGTCGAGGCGCATGTCGAACCGGTCCACTATCTCGGAGCTGTCGTTGAGCGGCACCTCACCGTCCGGGGCGTCGTCCGCGCCCAGGCAGTGTTCGTACGGGGGCATGGCCGGCGGCGTGGCGGCGGTGCGTACGTCGTTGGGCAGCGCGTCCAGGTGCCCGTAGGTGGCCAGCACGCGGATGCGCTCCACCTCCGCCCCGTCGTCGTCGAACTGCACGAGGGACGCCTGGCCGGTGGAGAGGGTGCGGCCGGCGCGGACCGTCTCGGTGCGGATCACGGCGGGCCCGGGCTGCGAGGCGGTCAGGTAGTGCGCCGTGATCGAGAACGGGTCCGGGTGCGGCAGGGTGTCGCCGAGGGCGCGGCCGAGCACGGCGAGCAGGTAGCCGCCGTTCAGCGCCTTGAGGATGCTCCAGCGCGCGGAGAGGTCGGCGTCGAAGGTCGCGGTGACCGCGGCGGAAGGAGCGCCGGATTCGGCGGCGGAGCCCGTCCCGGGGGCGCGGCGGGTCACCGTCGTGTCCCGGTCGAACTCGCTGTTACCGATGGTTGCCTGTGCCATGGAAAGCACCGTACACGGCAAGATTACCGACGGGTAGGTTTCCCCGGGCCCGGTTCGCCCTCATCC
>NZ_JAGMUE010001388.1:0-547 GCF_019049165.1 Streptomyces sp. AC627_RSS907 | reverse complement strand
CCACTCACCCGCGCCCGCCGGGACCGGCGGACGCACCGCCACCCCCGGTCGTGCTCCGTCATCACGTCGTCACCCCGTCCGCACGCGCCCTCGCCCCGTGGGCGACCCGCCGCCGACCCGCTGGCCGGGCGCGTACGACCGTGTGCAGTATCTCCCGCACCTTCCCGTCCGCCGCCCCGGTGTAAGCCCGATCCGCGGGTGAAGCGGGTCACGCGGACCGGGGGGTTCCGATCGCGGGTGTGATCTCGGCCCGAGGCGACGCGGCAGGCGGCGGCGCTACGGACGAGGGTGGCCGATCCGGCCAGCCACCTTGCCCGGGCGCCGAGTTGCGGCCACGGTGATGCCCTGTGGGTGTGCCAGGCACCCGCGTCCACCCGTACCGGAGGCGCCGTGGCACCCCTCGCTCCCTTCGTACCACCGCACGAGGTCATCGGAGAGGGCCCGCACCGGGTCGTGGCCATCCACGGCTGGTTCTCGGACCGCTCCGCCTACACCGCGCTGCTCCCGCACCTCGACCGCCGGGCGTTCAGCTACGCCCAGCCGGACC
>NZ_JAGMUE010001387.1:0-773 GCF_019049165.1 Streptomyces sp. AC627_RSS907 | reverse complement strand
CCCGCACCAGCCCCCGAGGCTACCTGCAGTAAACACTACTGGGGGTAATTCTCTCGAAATGGGACAGGAAATGACGCGATGTAATCTGCCAGCACGGAAACGCATGCTCCCACGATTGGCGCCCACCTCACACGGGCAAAGCTACCGCGCAGCGACACCGGGGGGATGACGTACCGTCGGTCTCGGATACATATCATTGCGCGGCCCGAGAGGGGAACAGCGGTGCGGGATCACGCTCAGTCAACTCGTCTGCGGCGCTCCACCGCAGCTACCGCCCTGCTGGCGTGCGCGGCGCTGCTCGCGGGGTGTACGAGCGACTCCGGCGAGGCCGGCGCCAAGAGCGCCCGGTCGGGGGCCAACCGTCCCGCCGCGAAACCCACTCCGACGTGGGACCCCCGACCGAGTTCGATCGCCTCGGTCGGTGACTCGATCAGCCGCGGCTTCGACGCCTGTTCGGTGCTCTCCGACTGCCCGGAGGCGTCCTGGTCCACCGGTATGGACGTGGACAGCCTGGCCCGGCAACTGCTGCCGAACCCGCAGCGGCGCACCTGGAACTACGCCAAGACCGGCGCGGTGATGGCGGACCTGCCGGCCCAGGTCAGCGCGGCCACGGCCAAGCGGCCCGAGCTGGTCACCGTGCTGATCGGCGCCAACGACGCCTGCCAGGACACGGTCGCCCAGATGACGCCGGTGGCCGACTTCCGGGCCGACTTCGCCGCCTCGCTGGGCGCGCTGCGCCGCGCGCTGCCCAAGACGCAGGTGTACGTGGCGAG
>NZ_JAGMUE010001386.1:0-592 GCF_019049165.1 Streptomyces sp. AC627_RSS907 | reverse complement strand
GTCGTGGAAGCGACCAGCGTGGCCTTGATCCGCTCACCGCTCCAGTCCGGGTGCTGCTGGGCCAGGATCGCCGCGGCGCCGGCGGCGTGCGGGGTGGACATGGAGGTGCCTGAGATGGCCACGTAACCGTCGGCGACCGGGGCGCCTTCGCCCGCGATGTCGCTGCCGGGCGCCGCCGCGGCGCCGATGTCCACACCGGGCGCGGTCACGTCGGGCTTGACGGCGCCGTCCCCCACCCGGGGACCCCTGCTGGAAAAGTTGGCCAGTTTGTCCGCCTTGTCCACGGCGCCCACGGTCAACGCAGCGTCCGCGCTGCCCGGGGAGCTGACGGTGCTGGAACCCAGCTCGCCCCCGTTGCCCGCGGCGATGGCGAAGAGGACGCCCTTCTCGGCCGAGAGCTTGTTGACCGCGGTCTCCAGCGGGTCGAGGCCGGGCTGGTCCGTCCCGCCGAGGCTGAGGTTGACCACGTCGGCCTTCTCGGCCGCCGCCCACTCCAGGCCCGCGACGATCCCGGAGTCGTCGCCGAAGCCCTCGTCGTTCAGGATCTTGCCATCGAGGATCTTCGCGCCGGAGGCGACGCCTCGATACTTGC
>NZ_JAGMUE010001385.1:0-715 GCF_019049165.1 Streptomyces sp. AC627_RSS907 | reverse complement strand
CGTGTCCGCGGCCCAGCTCAGCGCGGCGCGCGGCGGCGCGGGTGACGCGCTCTACCGGGTCGAGTGGGCCCGTACGAGCGCCCTACCCGGCGCCGTGCCCGCCAAGCAGTGGGCCGTGCTCGGCGCCGACGACCTGGGCCTGACCAGGGCCCTGACCGAGGCCGGCGTCGACCCGTGCGGCTACGCCGACCTGGCCGCCCTGCGGGCGACCGTCGCGGACGGCGGCGCCGTGCCGGACACGGTCGTGCTGGGCGTGACGGGCGAACGGGCCCTGGCCGAGACGGAGCCCGCGCCGGACGGGGCACGGGGCGCGGACGGTGCGCCGCGGGCCGCCGCCGCGCACCGGTTGACCGCCCGGGTCCTGGCCGACGTGCAGGCGTGGCTGGCCGACGACACCTGGGCCGACTCGCGCCTGGTCCTGGTCACCTCGGGCGCCGTCGCGGCCGGCGACGAGCACCCCGCCGACCTGGCGGCGGCCCCGCTGTGGGGCCTGCTGCGCGCGGCGCAGACCGAGCACCCCGGCCGGTTCGCCCTGGTGGACCTGGACGGCGCGGCGGCCTCCCGGGCCGCGCTGCCCGCGGCCGTCGGTTGCGGCGAGCCCCAACTCGCCCTGCGCGCGGGCCAGGTCCTCACCCCGCGCCTGACCCGGCACACCGCCACGGCGGACGCGGCCACGGGGCCCGACGGGGCCGCGCCGAGGCGGCTCGACCCGAAC
>NZ_JAGMUE010000141.1:2578-5080 GCF_019049165.1 Streptomyces sp. AC627_RSS907 | reverse complement strand
CCCCCACGCAACACCACAGGACACCGAAAACACCGGGGTGGACCTGACCACCCTCAGCGGCACAGACGTCCCCATCTCACCCGACGTGGACACCACACCCCTCCAGCCGTCCCAGCCCACCCCCCCGGCCACCGAAACAGCCGCCACGCTCACAGAAACCGACCTCAGCCTGGTGGTGTCGAGTTTCAACACGGAATGGGCACATCTCACCGGAAAGACAGGCGAGACTCCCGGCGTCTCCCGAGAGGAAGTGAGAGCCGCACACGACACCGAGTTCTCGGGAAATCACAAGCACGCCACGCTTCAGCAGCGCGGTGAGCAGTTGGCACGACTTTATTTGAATGGCAGAACCGCCGGCTTGCGCGGTGGAGCACCAAGCAGCGAGCCGACAAACCAGCAGAACGACGGGCCATCCGGATCCAGCCAGCCAACCCTGGACGCCCCGTCCGCCAGTGACGCCCTTCCCGCCTATGCCCCGGCGGCGACTACCTCCGACTCGCTCGTGACCAATTTCAGGCGCGCACTGTGGTCTGTACCTGACGTACTAATGAACAGGCTCCTGGGCTACGAGTGGTTTAGCGTGTCTGACGCCGCCGCTCTTCGGAGATCTCTGCACCTCAAACGGGGCGCGCCCACTGTGGCCATGCTGGAACTGATAGAAACCATCGAAAATGTTCCCTCCGACATGGCGACCCTGTCGAAACAGAACAGCCTCACCAAGCAACAGCTTTACTCGCTGTCGATCCGCGCCCAGGCCGATCCCCGTCACCTTACGACAGTCATGGCCCAGTCAACCCTTACCCCATACGACAAATGGTGGGAATACCTGGGCATATTCCAGGCGGCGATAAAGCAGATTTATCCAGCCATCAGCATTACCAACAATAAGCGCGGTCATGCCTGGTTGTTCGCAATCGGAGACGCATACAAACTAGATCTCAATGAACTCCACAGGCTGGCCGCTGTGCTCGGCGAGCATGACGTGCCTGCCTTTACCCCCGTCAATGATCCGCTTATTTCCGAGGCGGCGATGCTGATCAAGCACCCGGGGTATCTCCCCCCTGACTTGATGCCGAGCAGCCAGACATCCAGCTCCTTGGACGGCCTCAGCACCCTGGGCGGGCGCAGCTCCGAGACCCCACCTGTCGCAGACACCACACTCACTAGGGACAGGGACTCCGTCTACGGCGTCGCCCCCACCAGTCCGAACGAACTCACGCTCGGGCAGCCACAAACCCCGGGCACTCCAGCCGAGCCCGCACCCGGGAACGCGACAGACTCCCGCGGCGCCCCAGTGGAGCCCACCACCACGGACATTCCGTCCGCCGACACGACCGGATCCGCCCAGACCGGCCAGCCCGATCCCCGCGACTTGGTGCGTCGTGGCGCTATCAAGCGGAAGGGCCGATACAAAGCCGGCGCGTCTGGGGCCGGTGGCGGTCCTTCTGCATCTCGCTCCACCGACACGACGAATACGTCCACAGCCGGGCCGTCCAATACGCGCACGGACGGTGCCTCGGGCGGCCGTGCGAGTGATGACCACTGGAACTCGGCCCGGAACGCTGCCCCCGCCCACCCGGACGCAACACCGCAGGACACCGAAAGCACCGTGGTGGACCTGACCACCCTCAGCGGCACAGACGTCCCCATCTCACCCGACGTAGACACCACACTCCTCCAGCCGTCCGCCGACGCCGGGGCACGGGCGTTCGTGCCGGAGTTCACCCAGGCGCTCGACTCCTCGTCCGACCAACTCGCCGACGAGTGGAGCACGCAGCGGGTACAGGCCCGGCCCGCCTATGTCGTCACCGAGATCTACGATCCCTCGGTCGATCCCCTCACGAGCAGTACGGAAGGACAACTCGCCGGCACCGCCACCCAGATCGCCATGGCCGTCCGCCGGATCGAGGCACGCAACGGCAAGTGGGTCCGCGACATCTCGGTGACCCTTCCGGTCGCGTTCGGCGAGGGTTTCACCACCCAGACCGACCCGGAGAACACAGACCTGGCGAACCTGAAGGACGACCTCAACAAGGCGCTGGACACATACATCAACCACCAGTTCCTGCTGCCCGTGTCGAACGACCAGCTCCACATCACCGTCGACTTCGTCCATCAGCCCGACCATCAGCGAGCGGTCACCCTGACCCGCAGCGAGCGGCCCGAACGCTCCAGCCAGACCGCATTCCACCTGCATCCCCACGGCCCCGACGGCCACCTCCAGTCCCAGGACGCCCACTCCCTGCTGCACGAAATCCTGCACTACACCGGTGTCACCGACCGCTACCCCGACACCTCCACTCTCTTCCGCGCAGGCAACCGCAACATCCACTCCACCGGCCTGATGGCCGCCGACACCACTCCCCAGTCCAAGGCGATCCCCACCGTCTACCTCACCCAGATCGAAACCGCCACCACCAGCGGTCCACCTCTGTACGACCACCCCTACACCCCCGCCCCCACGGATCAGGAAACCGGCGAGAAAAACGCCCCCCAGCCGCG
>NZ_JAGMUE010000141.1:0-2526 GCF_019049165.1 Streptomyces sp. AC627_RSS907 | reverse complement strand
AACGCCCCCCAGCCGCGCTCCACGCAAACCTCGAATTCCCCCAGCACCTCCGCGCAGTCCCCCGCCTCGATTCTCCTCGACCTTTCCAACAGTTCCCTTGAGCGCTCCCCCAGCAATGCGCCTCCTGCGGATGACGAGCTCCCCTCCTATGATGAGGCGCAACGCACTACCAAAAAAAATATCATTCCGGAATGGGAAACCTTTATCGAAAAGCGTGAGCGCCTGCGGACGTTCCCTGACCGCCCCTGGGTGGACCATTATAAAATAGAATACTTGTTTAAGGATGTATTGCTCAAGGGGGCAGGAATCGAATTTACTGACGAAGAAATACGCCTCAATTACGAAGACGCACTTCTCGCGGTCCGCGAGCGCTTCCTTTTGTGGCTGCAAGGGCTGAACAGAGTCCCCACAGTCAATGAATTCCTCCTCCCTGGAAATCTCGATAATTACCGCACGCGGGTAAAGATGCTCGCCATTTCCCTCCAATACGACATTGATCCGATTCTGCTTGCGAAAATGCTGTACGGTTCGCCCCACTCTCCATGGAAGATGAAGGACCTCAGAACACTGGATGAGTCCATATACAAAAAATTTCTACAGGCGTACAGAACCCCTGGCGGGCGGAACTGGCTGTACAGCATAGCCGATCATTACAAGCTCACCCCGGCAATGCTGAGAAGTTATCTGGATTCTACGGATTCTTCGCTGAACCTGCTTGAACCTTTCACGGATGTAAATTCTTACCAGGTGGAGTTCATTATTCACCTGAACAAGCCCGAACATGAAAAAATCTACATCAGTAGATATCGGTGGGGCACCCGTAACAATCCCAGTGAAATAACGGCTAAAAAAATCGAATACCTTCGAACTGTCATGGACATCCGCCGCGGCCCGTCCCTGTACGAAGCGTTGCGTTACATAAGCTCCATCCGACGGGTCCCCACCGACATCTCGGATATCGCACTCGAGTTGGGGATTGATAAGCAGAGATTCTATGACCTCGCACGTCAGATCCCGGCGGACCCGCAGCACCTGCGTATCATCATTCAGCAATCCTCCGGAGGCCCGCAGAAGAATATTGAACCGCTACTGCACAAGATAGCCAGTGCATTCAAAGAATACGAAGAGAAAGCGCACAGAGCGGGGAAACCAGCCCTTTTGCCCGCATATAAGGCCCTCTTGATATCAAGGGCGAGCGCGTTCCGTTACTCGGTTGAGCAATTGGCGCAGCCAGGAAAAAACGGACTGGAGGGCTTGACTGAATGGTTCTCCCAGGAAGAATATAATGTCGAGGTCTGGCCGTCTCTTTTTCCTGAGCCCAGTACTGCCGATCAGGCTCCGGCCACCGTCGACGCCGGCCCGTCGACGTCACGGGATCCCAACCTCCCAGTACCCGAACCATCCGCCCACAACGAGGACGAAGCCGAGTTCCCTGAGTCCAGTACTGAGGACCCTTCCTCTCAGGACGAGACCTTCGACGAGCAAGCGCGCTTCCTGCTGGGCGTCTCGACCATGGGAATAGACCCGTTCGAATACCCTGGCATTCTTAACTACCCCGGTCAGGCTCCGGCCACCGTCGACGCCGGCCCGTCGACGTCACGGGAGCCCAACCTCCCAGTACCCGATCCCTCCACCCACAACAAGGGCGAAGCCGAGTTCCCTGAGTCCAGTACTGAGGACCCTTCCTCTCAGGACGAGACCTTCGACGAGCAAACGCGCTTCCTGCTGGGCGTCTCGACCATGGGAATAGACCTGCCCGCCTTCACTCACCCCCTTAACAACCCCGATCAGGATCCGGCCACCGTCGACGCCGGCCCGTCGACGTCACGGGAGCCCAACCTCCCAGTACCCGAGCCCTCCGCCCACAACGAGGGCGAAGCCGACATCACCCGGCCGCTGGACCGTTCAGGTGCCGCCTCCCGTGCCGTGCCCGGTTCGGCTGAAGTGCTGGAGAACCCCACCGGTTCCGAAGACCCCGCCCAGCCGGACTCTTCTCAGGCCGCCGGCGGTCCCACGGACGACATGCCCGTCGGCCCCAACGTCACCACCGACATCACCACCGACGCGGGCGGGGACGGCCGTACCGGCGGACAACTGGGAGCACCTGACCAAAAAGACGGCCTCCATCGTAGTTACGCGGTGCGCTACCGTGACGGCCGTGACCGCCGTGGCGGCCGTGACCGCCGTGGCGGCCGCCACCCGGATCTTCCATCAAACCGTTCCGGTCTTCGGAACCCGGGTTCCACTCCCACGGCAGGTTCCGCTTCCAGCAGGCCGGGCGCCACCGACTCGACACCCCGTACCGGATCCGCCACCTCCCGCGAGCCCGCACCCCCCGCCCAGGAAACCGACTCGTCCTCCCGGCATCCAGAAAACAACACCTCGAACGGCCACGACGCACAGCGCACCGCTACCAACCCCGACATCGGCTACAGACCCCGCCCCGATGCCCCCAAACGCCGAGGCATGATCGGCCCTCCTGAACACTTCATACCTCCGAATAACACCACCCCGCCGGGTGCGGAG
>NZ_JAGMUE010001384.1:0-815 GCF_019049165.1 Streptomyces sp. AC627_RSS907 | reverse complement strand
GCCGGAGAGATACCCGGCGGCGAAGGCGTCGCCCGCCCCGACCGGGTCCACCACCGGGACCGCGAACGCGCTCTGGTCCCAGCGTCCGGCGCCGGTGTACGCGGTCGCCGAGTGGTCCGCGCGCTTGATCACGACCGCGCGCGCACCCTCCTTGACCAGGTCGGCAGCGGCCTCGTCGGCCGGCCGCGCGGTCAGCAGCTCCAGTTCGTCCGCGCCCGCGAGGAGCAGGTCGGCGTCGGCCAGCAGGGGCCCGACGATCTGCGCCCACTGGGCGGCGCCGCCGAGCTTGTGGCGCACGTTGGGGTCGAAGGAGACCAGCGCGCCCGCGGCGCGGGCCAGCTCGATCAGGCGACGGGTGGCCTCGGCCGCGGTCGGCGAGAGCATCGGCGTGATGCCCGACAGGTGCAGCAGCCGGACGCCGTCGAGCGCGGCGGGCGGGATGTGTGCCGGCTCCAGGTGCGAGGCGGCCGAACCCGCCCGGAAGTACTGCACGTCGATGGCGCGGGAGGGGTGACAGTCCCGCAGCAGCAGGCCGGTGGGCGCCTGTTCGTCCACACCCACCTGGCTGACGTCCACGCCGTCCGCCCGCAGCTCGCCGAGGACGGCGGCGCCCGGCGCGTCCGCCCCGAGGCGGCCCAGCCAGCGCACGCTGTGCCCGAGCCGGGCGAGTCCGACCGCCACGTTGGCCTCGGCCCCCGCGATGGAGCGACGGAAGTGGGTCGCTCGGTCCAGCGGCACGCCCGGCTCGGCCAGCATCAGCAGCATGGCCTCACCGCACGTGACCACCTCGGGGCCTGATGTCCCCGGGCCATATG
>NZ_JAGMUE010001383.1:0-570 GCF_019049165.1 Streptomyces sp. AC627_RSS907 | reverse complement strand
CCGTTCAACGATCGCCCCTGAGGGCCGTCACGGCCGGGTAGCGTGGGTACGTGCTTGACTCGGGCTCCGACATACACGAGACGACCACCATCGAAACGGGCGCCTTCTGCCTCGCCCGCTGCTCTTGCGGCTGGTCAGGACCCGCGCGCAGAGCCCGCTCCCGGGCTCGTACCGACGCCGACGAACACCGCGCGACACGGGCGGCACACCCCGTGCCCTCCGTCCCCGCTCCTCCACACACCGGTCGCTGACAGCGCATCGAGGCCGCCTCGGGCGCGCCGGCCAGCCGCGCGCGCCCCCTCTCGGCCAGCCGGCCACAGCTCAGCCCTCCCCCGCCGACCCCGCATACTAGGCCGAGAATGTCATGGCCATGCCTCCTCGTGCGGGTCCGCGACCGCCGCCACGGAACCGGCACCCGCCGTACGCCCTCTGCGTAGAGGAGACCCACATCGAGAGGGAGGGCAGGATGGACAGGCGCACACTGCTGGCAGCCGGCACCGGACTGGCCGTGACGGCCACGGGGACCGTCGCGTGCGACGGCGAGGCCAGCCCGCCTGCCCCGAGCAACGA
>NZ_JAGMUE010001382.1:0-605 GCF_019049165.1 Streptomyces sp. AC627_RSS907 | reverse complement strand
GTCATGACGACCTCGACCCGGTTGGCGTGGGCCAGGGCCTGGGCGACGAGCAGGGAGTTGGTGACCACGGTCAGACCGGGGACGCGGGCGAGCCGGCGGGCCAGCTCCTGCGTCGTCGTCCCCGCGCCGACCACCACGGCCTCGCCCTCTTCGACGAGGCCGGCGGCGAGGTCGGCGATGGCCGTCTTCTCCGCGGTTGCTAGATGGGACTTTTGCGGAAAGCCGGACTCCCTGGTGAAACCACCCGGCAATACCGCACCGCCGTGCCGGCGGTCGAGCAGTCCTTCCGCCTCCAGCGCCCGCACGTCCCGCCGTACGGTCACTTCGGAGGTCTGGACGACACGGGCGAGCTCACGGAGCGAGACGGCTCCGTTCGCGCGCACCATTTCAAGGATCAATTGGCGACGTTCTGCAGCGAACACGAAACTGACAGTAACGCCAACGACCGTCTGCTTTCAGCCGGTTCCGCCAATTAGCAGAAGTTGTTCACTGCTGGGCAACACAGGTGGTATAGGAGTGCGTTAGAGCTCGTTTTGCGTCTTGCGGGTCTGGAGCTGGCGGGCCACCTCGGCGATCGAACCCGACAGCGAGGGGTAGACCGTGAA
>NZ_JAGMUE010001381.1:0-800 GCF_019049165.1 Streptomyces sp. AC627_RSS907 | reverse complement strand
CATCACCGCCTTCGACCACCTCCTCGCGGACCCGGCCACCTTCGGCGACCGCGTGGGGCTCGTCTTCGACCGCTACATCGCGCTCAACCGGAAGATCGTCGAACTGGCGGCGGCCCGGCGTGGCGGCCACTCCGCGTCCTGGTCCCCGGTGGTCGAGGTGGTCGTCAACGTCGGGGGCTCGGTCATAACCGCCGTCACCGGCGACGAGAGCTGGTCGCTGACCGGCGCGCTGGGCGCCACCGCGCTGGACACGTACGGCGGTTCCGTGCGGCTCGTCCTCCGCAACCGGATCGCCGGGCGCCGCGAGCAGAAGTTCGCGCGCGAGATCGCCACCGTACGGCTGGAGACGCTGGCCGCGTGGCAGCGCTTCCAGGACCTGGTGGAAAGGCTCCCCGGCTACCGCGAGGTCGCCCCGAACCCGGGCGCCAACAACTCCACCACCATGCGGGACGACCTGGAGTACTGAGGCCCAGGGCCGGCCCCCCGTGGGGTGGGGGCCGGCCGCCGGGCGTCCGCGCGGTCGGGGCGCAGGGTCGGACGCACGGGTGACGCGCTGTCGGCCGCCCGGAGTTGGCACGAGCGGCGGACGGCGAATGTCCGCGCGGCGGACACTGGGTGCGGAACGACGTCCGCCACGAAAGGCGCCATGAACCGCTACGACCGGCTGCGCGCCGAGCGCCCCGACCTGTTCGTCAACAGCCCGGACGGGATCGACCTCCTGCTGTCCCCCGAGGCGGTCGAGGCCGCGCGACGCGGCGCCGGAGCCGCTCCCGACACGCCGGTCGGCGTCGTCTACGAGG
>NZ_JAGMUE010001380.1:0-727 GCF_019049165.1 Streptomyces sp. AC627_RSS907 | reverse complement strand
GTGGCCTCGATGGTCCCCGACTCCCCGCTCCGCCCCAAAGACACTTACTTGCAATCGTTTCGGGAACATTCCTGGGAGTGCTTCGCACTTCTCTACGATGATGATGTCCCGGCCCCAGGGACCAACGTACTAGACCCTAATTCCTTTTCCCCCTTCCTGGAGGACGATGCGGCTCCACACCATCCGATCCCGATCCTTTTCGAGCCCGGATTGGTCGGTTTGGACGCAGTCTCTACACCTGGTTGGCAGGGCCGGGCCTTTGTTGAGGCGGCATATCGAGATTTCCTACCTACGGCAACGCTTCTGATTACGGCAAATCCGCAGAGCAGTGAAGGACCGCAATGAGCACTAGGCTAGGCGTCGCGGAGTATCGTGACCTGTTGGCAGCCGCCCTCCCGGAGGCTACGGACGCTGACACTGCGGAGCCCAACATCCGAAGTCTGTTCACGCCAGACACTCATCGTGCTGCTCTCTACGTGGACAGCACGGTAGTGCGTGGAGGGCGGGGTGTAGGTAAGACCTTCTGGTATCGCTCATTGCTTGACGAGACGCTCCGTGAAATCGCTGCCCAAGAATATGGCATCGAACGCCTTCGTCGTGTCACCGTGTCTCGTGGATACGGCGCCTCTCTAGAACCCGATCTTTACCCTGGGCCGAGTAACCTTCGCCAGTTGGTCGAGGAGGGAGTCCGCCCCTACGATCTTTGGTACGCCGTACTACTCACATC
>NZ_JAGMUE010001379.1:0-733 GCF_019049165.1 Streptomyces sp. AC627_RSS907 | reverse complement strand
GCTGTGCGGTGTGGGCGGCTTTCGGGATGCGCATCGGTTGTTCCTCCCGAGCGGGTGTGCTCTGCCGATGGGGCCGGAACCGGCGGTGGTGCGGCCGGCCGCCCGTCGATGGCCGCGACGGCGCCTGCCCGGGCCACGCTCCTCAGCGCGGACGGCGTGCCGGGTGCGGTCGCGACGGAGTAACGAGACCGATCGTTTTGGAACCGCCGGTTTCGTTACTCCTGGTTCCGTATGATGCGCCCATGCCCGCTCGAAAGCAAGCACGTAACCCCGGGGGCCGGCCCCGGGACAGCCGCGTCGACGACGCCATCGCCACCGCCGTCCGGGAGCTGCTGGTCGAGGTGGGGTACCCGCGCCTCACGATGGCCGAGGTGGCCGCGCGGGCCGGCGTGGGTAAGGCGGCGATCTACCGGCGCCACGCCACCAAGCAAGAGATGATCTTCGATGTCCTGCTGCCGGACCGGTTCCTGGCCGTGCCGCCCGACCGCGGGTCGCTCCGCGCCGACCTGGCCGCCGTGCTCGCCGAGGTCGCGGAGGCCATGGCGGCTCCGCCGCCGGGGACGGTCCCCGGCCTGTTGGCCGACATCCACGCCGACCCCGCGCTCCACGACCGGTTCACCGAGAGGTACCTGGGGGCCCAGCGCCGGACCCTGACCGAGATCCTCGACCACGCGACCGCGCGCGGTGAACTCACCACCCGCCCCGACCCGGCCGTGCTCAACGCCCTGCTCGT
>NZ_JAGMUE010001378.1:0-693 GCF_019049165.1 Streptomyces sp. AC627_RSS907 | reverse complement strand
ACACGACGTGTGGCCGGGACTGCACTCCCGGTCACACGCCCGCACGGAGCGACGTTCCGCGAGCCCCTCGCACAACTCACTCCCACTCCGAAGGAGATCACCCATGCCCGCGTGGAGCAAGCGGCTCCCCGTCCTCCCCGGCGGACGCCGCTCGAAATGGGTCGTCCTGCTGGCCTGGCTGATCCTCGCGGTCGCCCTCGGGCCCCTGGCCGGCAAGCTCGGCGACGTCGAGGAGAACGGCCCGAACGCCTTCCTGCCGAGTGGCGCCGAATCGGCCCAGGTGAACACCGAGCTGGAGAAGTTCAGGGCCGACGAACTGACCGCCGCCGTCGCCGTCTACACCCGCGACGGCGGCCTCACCGCGGCCGACCGCGCCAAGGTCGCCGCGGACCGCGCCCGGTTCGCCGAGTTCGCCGCCGAAGGCCAGCGGGTCGCCCGGGCCGAGCCCTCCGCCGACGGCCAGGCCCTGATCACCACCGTCCCGCTGTCCGGGACCGACGGCCTGACCGACGACGTCGACGCGGTACGCGAGATCGCCGACGCGGACGCGCCACCGGGGCTCACCACCGAGGTCGGCGGCCCGGCCGCCTCCCTCACCGACACCGTCGAGGTCTTCAACTCCCTCGACTCCACCCTCATGATCATCACCGGCGCGGTGGTCGCGGCACTGCTGCTGATCACCTACCGCAGCCC
>NZ_JAGMUE010001377.1:0-575 GCF_019049165.1 Streptomyces sp. AC627_RSS907 | reverse complement strand
GTGTCCAGGTGCGGGGGCTGCCGGGCAGGGCGCGCGGCACGATCGCGTCGAACGGGCGAGGCACCGCGAAGTGCGCGACGCCGGCGCCGGCGAGCAGGCCGGCCAGCGCGCGGGCGGTACGGCGCGGAGCGGTGGGGCACGGAGCGGTGGGGCGGGGGACAGCCATCGGGGGCTCCAGCGGTGAGCGGGCCACGGACCGGCCGACGCCGCCAACCCACGGAGCCGCGACGGCGCGCCCGACCGGCGCGCGACGCGTCGTACGGGCGCCCGGCGGAAGGTGGCCGTCCGCGCCGCGCGGCTGGCTCTCAGCGCCCGCACAGACCTCTTCTTACTCGTAAGTAACCACATGCCGCGCCCGCGCATCAAGGCCCCCGCACGGCGATGTACGACGGCACACGGCCCGGCCGCGCGAGCCACCCGCACCAGCATGCGCGGGGTCGGCCCGGCACGCGGGGAGGGACGGCGGCGACCGGCCGGGGCAGACCACGAGGAGAGCCCGCGCGGGGACCGCCGGCCGGGGCGGGGCGGCGCGAGGACGGCCCACGCGAGGGAGGCGCGGCCGGACGGTCCACGCG
>NZ_JAGMUE010001376.1:0-651 GCF_019049165.1 Streptomyces sp. AC627_RSS907 | reverse complement strand
GTGTTCGAGGGTGGCTCGCGTGCTGAGCAGGGTGTGGGCGATGGCGTACGGGTCGGTCTCGGGGTGGTCTTCGACGTACGCGGCGAGTTGTGCGGCCTGGGCGCGGAGTGCCCGGTGGCCTCGTGCGGAGAGGACGATCGGGATGATGCCCGTGTCGACCGTGGTATCGGCCTCCTCCGGGGCGGCCTGCGGCTCCGGGGCCTGCTCCACGATGACGTGGGCGTTGGTGCCGCTGGCTCCGAAGGAGGAGACGGCGGCTCGGCGTGGCCGGCCCGTCTCGGGCCACTGGCGTTGCTCGGTGAGCAGGCGTACGGCGCCGGACTCCCAGTCGACGTGGGGTGTGGGCTCGTCCACGTGCAGGGTCTTGGGCAGCGCCCCGTGGTGGAGCGCGAGGATCGCCTTGATGACGCCGGCGACGCCGGCGGCGGCCTGGGTGTGGCCGATGTTGGATTTGAGCGAGCCCAGCCACAGGGGCCGGTCGGCGGAGCGGTCCTGGCCGTAGGTGGCGAGCAGGGCCTGGGCCTCGATCGGATCGCCGAGCGTGGTGCCGGTGCCGTGTGCCTCCACCGCGTCGATGTCGTCGGTGGTCAGCCTGGCGTTGCTCAACGCCTGCCAAATGACGCGCTGTTGGGCTGGGCCGTTGGGTGCGGT
>NZ_JAGMUE010001375.1:0-621 GCF_019049165.1 Streptomyces sp. AC627_RSS907 | reverse complement strand
GACTCGACGTAGTCGCTCCAGGCGTCACAAGCTGCCCACAACCGGGGGAGCCCGGGCCGCTCGCGTCGCGCCCGGCCCACACCGTCCGAGCGAAGACCACTGACGCCCCGCCCCCGGCGCGGCCTACGCCCTACGGGCGTGCGCGGCCCGGCGAGCCCCTGATGATCGGCGCCGAGAAGATGTCGACGCCACCGACTGGAGCGACCGTCGCCCACGCACCAGGCCAACCTCCGCATCATCGAGACCGTCACACGCCAACTCGGCCTGCCCGACAATGTGATCGTCGCCAAGGACGCCATCGACTCCGGCAACATCTCGGCCGCGTCAGTTCCGTTGGACCCTCGCCAAGCTCGCCGAGCGCGGCGACCTCCCCTCCGGCCCCCGTGTCCTGCTCTTCGCCTTCGGCGGCGGCCTCTCTTGGCGGGCCAGGTCGTCACCTGCCCGTCAGTGTGCGCACGGCACGCCGCCAGCCGTACCTGCCTTCAGCGCTCCGGGCGGACTGTGTTCCCCTGGCTGGGCCGCCCCCGCTCCCCCGCCGCCGTATCCGGCTGTCGCTACTCGGGGCGCCCTTCGACGCGAGGGCTGTCGGGTTGTTGGCTTCGAGATGCAGGACTGTCGAGG
>NZ_JAGMUE010000140.1:0-378 GCF_019049165.1 Streptomyces sp. AC627_RSS907 | reverse complement strand
TGCGGAGACGGCTCATCCGCATGCAACGTCGCCGGCAGCACACCATGCCGCATCGCCAGCACCATCTTCGCGACACCAGCCACACCCGCAGCCGCCTGCGTATGACCGATGTTCGACTTCACCGAACCCAGCCACAACGGCCGCTCCCGGTCTTGGCCGTACGTCGCCAGCAACGCCTGCGCCTCGATCGGATCACCAAGACTCGTCCCGGTCCCGTGCGCCTCCACCACATCCACCTCGGACGCAGCCAGACCCGCGTTACCGAGAGCCGCACGAATCACCCGCTGCTGCGACGGACCATTCGGCGCCGTCAACCCGTTCGACGCACCGTCCTGATTCACCGCCGTACCACGCACCACCGCCAGGACCGGGTGACCC
>NZ_JAGMUE010001374.1:0-679 GCF_019049165.1 Streptomyces sp. AC627_RSS907 | reverse complement strand
ACGCGGCCCGCCCCGTCCCGGTGGACGTGCTGGAGCCGGCGGACAGTACGGCGCTGCTGGCCGCGGTGCTCGGGCCCGAGCGGGTGGCGGCGGAGAAGGCGGCGGCCCGGCGGCTGGCCGAGCTGTGTGGAGGGCTGCCGCTGGCGCTGCGGGTGGCGGCGGCGCGCCTGGCGGACCAGCCGGGGTGGTCGCTGGAGGCGATGACCGCCGAACTGTCGGACGAATCGCGCCGGTTGCACCTGTTGGACGTGGAGGACACGGGGGTGCGGGCGGCGCTGCGGCTCACCGTGCGCGGGCTGCCCGACGGCGTGGCGCACCACTTCGCGCACCTCGGCCGCTACCCCGGCACCCACGTGGACCGGTACGCGGTGGCGGCGCTGGCCGGCACGGACCCGGAGACGGCCGAGGCCGCCATGGACCAGCTCGCCGCGGCCCACCTCGTCATCCGGACGGCGCCGAACCGTTGGACGCTGCACGACCTGGTGCGGCTGTACGCGCGCGGGCTCGACGCGGACTCCGAGGCCCTGGTGCGGGTGCTCGACCAGTGCGTGGCCACCGCCCTGGCCGCGGCCGGGGCGGCCGAGCCGGGCGAGGAGGAGTGCTTCGCGCTGCCGGCGGACTTCCGCCAGCCGCCGGCGATCCGGGCGTTCGCCGGCCGCGATCAGGCCATGGCCTGGTA
>NZ_JAGMUE010001373.1:0-651 GCF_019049165.1 Streptomyces sp. AC627_RSS907 | reverse complement strand
CCGCCGTGCGCACGCTGGCCATGCTCGACCTGGAGCCGGCCGAGGTGATGACCGCCCTGGACGAGATCGCGCACGGCCTCGGCGCGCCCGGCACCACCCGCGCCTCCACCCGCACGGCGGGCCGCCAGGGCCCGGCCCGTGGCGGCAGGTCGGCCGGGGCCCGTGGCGTGGCCGGCGACTCCGACCTGTCCGAGATCTACCTCGCGACCTGCGTGTACGCCGTCTACGACCCGGTCACCCGGCGGTGCACCATCGCGAACGCCGGGCACCTGCCGCCGGTCCTCGTCCCGCAGGGCGGTCAGCCGCGACTGGTGGAGCTGCCGCCGGGAATGCCGCTCGGTGTGGGCGGCGAACCCTTCGAGGAGATGGAGTTCGAGCTGCCGGACGGGGCGCTGCTCGCGCTGTACACGGACGGGCTCGTCGAGTCGCGGGACCACTCCCTGGACGTGGGCATCGAGGCGCTGCGCGCCGCGCTGACCGACCCGCCCGTCGCCGCGGACGACGCCAGCCCGCTTGAGGGCATCTGCGACCACGTCCTGAACGCCCTCGACACGCACCACGGCGAGGACGACACGGCCCTGCTGATGGCGCGGATGCAGGGGCTGCCCGCGCACGCGGTCGGCGACTGGCGGCTGCCGCGTGAGCCTCGGT
>NZ_JAGMUE010001372.1:0-551 GCF_019049165.1 Streptomyces sp. AC627_RSS907 | reverse complement strand
CCTCGGTGTGTCGCAGTACGAGCCGGGCGGCGTCCGTCAGCCGCACCCGCCGCCCGTGCGCCTCGAGGAGCGGCACGTCCAACTGCTTGGCCAGCCCCGAGAGCTGCTGCGAGACCGCTGACGGCGTCATGCGCAGGGCCTGGGCCGTCGCGGTGACCGTGCCCAGCTCATCGAGGGTGCGCAACACGCGGAGCTTTCTGACATCCCAGTCCGCCATGGGGAAAAGCTACCCAGCCCGACCCCACGGGGAGCCCACCGCGCACGCCCGGGGCCAACGCCTCCCCCACCCGGCCGACGACTGGCCGGGCACGGCCCGGGGCTCGCGGTGGTGTGGTGCGTCGGGGGCCGTACGTGTGCGACCCGGCGGCGGTCCGGCGCGCGCTAGCGGATACGGTCCCGGCGCCCGGGCACACCAAAGGCGCTCGCGGCGTACGCCGCGAGCGCCTAGCGGTGGAGCGGGGCTTCAGCTCGTGGTCTGCTTGTCGCTCTTGCTGCCGATCATCACGAGGCCCGCGATCACGAGGAACGACACGATGGGAGCGGCGACGTAG
>NZ_JAGMUE010001371.1:0-545 GCF_019049165.1 Streptomyces sp. AC627_RSS907 | reverse complement strand
GCCTTGGACGACGCCTACGCCGTGCTGACCTGGGCGGCCCAGAACGCGAGCGAACTCGGCATCGACCCGGAGCGGATCGCGGTCGGCGGGCACAGCGCCGGCGCGGGGCTCGCCGCCGCCGTGGCGCTGCGGGCACGCGATCAAAGGGGACCGGCGATCAGCTTCCAACTCCTCAACGAACCCGGGCTCGATGATCGGCAGGAGACCTGGTCGCAGCGGAACTTCACCGACACGCCCTGGCACAACCGCGAGACGTTGACCTCGGTGTGGCGGTACTACCTCGGCTCCCAGCCCGCCACGCCGTACGCCGCTCCGGCTCGGGCCGAGGACCTGTCCGGCCTGCCGCCCGCCTACATCGCCACCGCCGAGTTCGACCCGGTGCGTGACGAAGGCATCGAGTACGCGTCACGCCTGCTGCGCTCGGGCGTCTCGGTCGAACTGCACCAGTGGCCCGGCACCTTCCACGGCTCGCAGGCGATCATCTCCGCCCAGGTCTCTCAGCGGCAGATCACCGCACTCGCCGCGGCCCTGCGCCGCGCTATGGC
>NZ_JAGMUE010001370.1:0-556 GCF_019049165.1 Streptomyces sp. AC627_RSS907 | reverse complement strand
CCGCCCCGACGGGCCCTCGCGGGCGCCGGGCACCCAGAGCGCGCGGCTGGTCATCGCCCGCGACAGCGGCGAGACCACGCTGTGGCCGGGACTCCCGGTGGGCGAGGTGATCCGACGGTACGAGGAGGAGTACGGGGCGGCGGCCCAGGCCCCCGCGGCGCCCGCCGCGCCGGCCGGCCGGCTCGACCTGGAGGCCACCTCGTTCCTGCTGACGCCGCCGGAGTGGCTCCAGGAGGCGGCGAACACGTTGGGCGGCGGCATCCCGACCCGGCGCCCGGCGGCCTCCGGCCCCTCTGACGCCTCCGGCGCGTCGGGTACGTCTGGCACGTCCGGCGCGGGCGCGTCCGACGGCGGCCCCGGGTCCGCCGGGTCCGCGGACGGCTCCGAGACCAGCGGCTCGTCCAACGGTGCCAAGGCCACCGGTGCCGACGAGCCGGGCGACTCCGGGGCCGCGACCCCGTCGACCGGCGACGCGGCACCCGGCGCGCTCAGCTCGCCGCCCTCCACCCGCACGCCGTACCCCGACTCCGACGCGGACCACGGCCAAAGCCACGGC
>NZ_JAGMUE010001369.1:0-680 GCF_019049165.1 Streptomyces sp. AC627_RSS907 | reverse complement strand
GGGTGGCGTTCTTGGACTGGTTGGCGAGCATGTTGTAGTCCATCGAGAGCACCTCGAAGGAGTGGCCGGGGAACGGGACCTGCTGGAGCGGGAGGTCCCAGATGCCCTGCTTCTTGGTCGGCCAGACCTGGAGGCCGCCGGGCGAGCTGGCGTCGTAGCGCCAGCCGAGCTGCTTGGCGGTGGGCAGCAGGTTGTCCTGGCCGAGCAGGCAGGGCGTACGGCCGCCGATGAGTTCCTTCTGGTAGTCGAAGGGCAGCGGCTCCAGGTCGGTGAAGCCGGTGTTGGTGCGCCACTTGGTGACGAACGACATGGCCTGGTCGATCTCGGAGCGCCACTGCGCCGGGGTCCACTGACCGACCGATCCGGAGCCGGCGCAGAAGTGGCCGTTGAAGTGGGTGCCTATCTCGTGGCCCTCAAGCCACGCCTCGCGCACGTTGCGCAGCGTGTCCTTGATGTGCCCGTCGGTCAGGTAGCCGATGTCGGAGGCGCCCACGGGGTTGTTCGGCGGCCGGTAGAGGTTCTTCTTCGACTCGGGCAGGCAGTAGATCCCGGAGAGGAAGAAGGTCATCGACGCGCCGTGGTCCTTGGCGATCTTGCGGAAGCGCGGGAAGAGGCCGTTGCCCACCTCGCCGGCGCCGTCCCAGGAGAAGACCACGAACTGCGGGGGCTTCTGCCCCATC
>NZ_JAGMUE010001368.1:0-608 GCF_019049165.1 Streptomyces sp. AC627_RSS907 | reverse complement strand
CCACATGCCGTGCAGCCCGGACATGATCGAGCGACCCAGGCGCTCCTCGGTCTCCACGCCGAGCGCGTTCATCGCCACGTCCGACATGCCCGCCGTGGCCCCGTAGACGAGCAGCACCCCGCACAGCGCGACCAGGTTGGGCGCGAGGGCGGGCAGCGTGAGCGAGAGGGTCCACAGCGCGAGCATCCCGCGCAGCGCGGTCCGGGCGCCGAACCGGTGGCTGACCCAGCCGGCCAGCGGCATCGCCACCGAGGCGCCGATGGCGGGGAAGGCGAGGGCGAGGCCGAGCTGGCCGGCGCTCGCGTCCGTGTGGTCCTGCACCCAGGGCACGCGGGTCGCGAAGCTGCCGGTGACCGCGCCGTGCACGGCGAAGACCAGCGCGACGGCGACGCGCGCCCGGCGCAGCCGCTGCCCGGCGGCCGGTTTCCCGGTGCCCGTTCCTGTCCCGGCGTCCACCATGCTGCCCGGCCCTCCCGGCCTCGAAGTCGGCCCCGACCCCGGGGCCCCCGGGGAGGGTTCCCCGGCGCGCCGAGAAACTATCAGGAACCCTGCCTGATAAATAACCGATTTCCAACGGGGCGTGCAAGGATTCCGGCATGTCCCCGACG
>NZ_JAGMUE010001367.1:0-597 GCF_019049165.1 Streptomyces sp. AC627_RSS907 | reverse complement strand
GCCCGGGCGGTAGCCCGGCGGCGGCGGCCCCCAACCGGCCGCCGCCCCAGGGACAGGGCCGGGGCCGGGGCCGGGCGAGGCCAGCGCGAGGAGTGCCACCAGACCGGCGAGGAGTTCCACGAAGGGCATGTACAGGAACAACTCGCCACGCAGATGGCCGAAGTGGTCGAGCTCTAGATAACGCGATACGCCACTGACCCCGTGGGCGGTGACCAGGACGGCGGCGATCAGGACGAGCGGTCGGGCGTGGGGGGCGCGACTCGGGCCCCGGGCGCCCGCCGCGAGCGCGATCAGCGTCACGGTCCAGGCGGACCAGATGTAGGGCTGGTCGAGGAGCGAGAAGAGAAACTGCTCTCCGACGAGAAATTGTTCGTAGTTCTCCCAGCCCGATTGCAGCAGGAAATCGATCTGCCAAACGATCAGCAGGAGACCAATGCCGCGCAGAACGGCGGACGCCCTGCCCCTCCTGCCCGGCGGGGGCCCGGCGGGCCGCGTCAGTGGAGCCGCTCCGTCCCCCGAGGCGAACGCCGGCGACGCCTGCCGGTCGACCTCATGCGAGCGGGCGACCGCCACCAGCACCATCACGCTGGCCAACAC
>NZ_JAGMUE010001366.1:0-750 GCF_019049165.1 Streptomyces sp. AC627_RSS907 | reverse complement strand
CGACATAGCCGCGCTGCTGCGTGGTTGCCCGGCGCTACGCGTATTGCTGACCAGTCGCATCTCCCTTGAGGTGTACGCCGAGCACCTGTTCCCCGTGGCGCCCTTCCCCGTGGGCTCCGGTGGGCAGACTCCGTACAGCTCGGTGGCGGTGCAACTGTTCATCGACCGGGTGCGGGCGCATTACCGCAGCGACGTGTTGCACGGCGGCGAACTGCACAACATCGCCGAGATCTGCGAACTCCTCGACGGCGTGCCGCTGGCCATCGAGGTGACCGCGCGGGCCGTGGGCACGCTCAGCCCACGGGCGCTGCTCGAACAACTGCGGCGCGGTGCCCACCCCTACAACAGCCGTCTCCTCGACGTGCCGACCCGTCACCAGTCGGTACCCGGGGCGCTGTCCTGGGGCGACCAGGCGCTCTCCGCCGAGGAGCGGGCGCTGCTCCAGCGGCTCGCGGTGTGCGAGACCTCCATCGACCTGCCCACCGCGCAGCGACTGGGCAACCTGTCGCTGATGCAGGCGGCGCGCAGGTTGGATTCGCTGGTGCACAAGAGCCTGTTGGTGAGCGCGAAGCGGGAGGGGGGCGAGCCGGAGTTCCGGATGCTCACCGCGACCCGTAACTACTACCGCAAGCGGCTCGCGCAGGACCCCGAGGAACAGGCCGAGGCGCGGAACCGGCACGCCGAGCACTACGCGAAGTTCGCCGTCGCCGCCGAACGCGGGCTGCGCATCGCGGAGGAGCGGGCCCACTG
>NZ_JAGMUE010001365.1:0-691 GCF_019049165.1 Streptomyces sp. AC627_RSS907 | reverse complement strand
CCGGGCGGGCGGCGGCCGTCTCCAGGCGAACCGATACTTCGGCGAGTGCCTCGCCGGTCAGCCAGCGCGCGGCCGGGCCCGGGCGGCACCAGGCGAGGGCGGCCAGCGACGCCCCGACGGCGCCGCCGATGCCGTCGCTCTCCGCGCCGTCGGCCTCGGCGAAGTGGCGGTCGAGCAGCTTGCTGGCCACCGCCTCGACGCCCTCGCGGTAGGGCGTGCGGGCCAGCTTGCGGGCCGCACGGTAGACGGTGAAGGGGACGAAGAAGGAGTGCGCGGACGGGCCGTCGGCGCGGGCCAGGGCCGTGGCCGGGCGCAGCAGGTGCCGGCGGCGCCGGTCGAGGAGCAGGTCGGCGAGGCGGGCCGGGTGGGCGTCCAGGACCTGCCGCGCGCCGTGCCCGACGAGGTGGTCGGCGCTGCCGGCGGAGAGTCTGCGCCGGTGCCGCTCGGCGCTGACCAGGGCGGGGCCCGGTTCGTCGGTGAGCGGGCCGCGCTCCAGGGCCGCGTACGGCAGGGCCTCGGCGCCGGCCGCGACCACGACGTGGTGCAGGCGGGGGTTGGCGGCGATGACGCGGGCGCGTTCGAGTTCGGCCTCGCGGACGCGGCCGGCGATCGTCGCCAGGTCGTTGAAGGTGACGGCGAGCAGCCGCTCGCCGGCCTCCGTGCCGTGCCCGAGCGGGGTGCCGGGCACGCC
>NZ_JAGMUE010000139.1:0-652 GCF_019049165.1 Streptomyces sp. AC627_RSS907 | reverse complement strand
ATGCCCCTTCCTTCTCGTCCGCTTCCATGAGCACGCCTTCGTTCACCTCGGCTGGAACAAGGTGAAGGTCCCGTACACGCGCCTTTCGAGCAGCCGGACCGTCACAGGTAGGGGCCAAGACGCGCACATGCCTGCTCGATCAGCTCCCGGTCCACACGACTTGCGGGGTCGCGCTCGCGGGCCGCGTAGACATGCGACGTGATCTTCGCCCACGTGCGGAAATTGCCGCGCGCCATCTGCTCGTCCACCCGCGCAAGGTCGTCCGGGTCCGCCTGCGCCCACACGGGATGGAACAGGGTCAGCGTCTGCGCTACTTGAGACAGCTCAAGCCGGCCGACCTGGTGCCAGATCAGCACGCGCGAGCGCAACGCCGAAGCACGGGCCAGAGCGCGCTCGCTTCCCGCGCCGCACAACACCAGCGCCGCCGTGCAGCCCGGCGCATCCCACAACTGCCGCAGGTAATCCAGCAGCGGCGGCGTCAGCCGCTGGGCGTCATCGAGAACCAGCACACCAGGCTCAGCCAGTGCCCGCATCAGAGCCTGGCTGGCCGGCCCGGCCCGGTGCGGCAACGCCCCCGACTGCAGCCCGAGCGCTTCACACAGCAAGGCCCGCAGCTGCGGCAGACCGGGCGCCACCCCGGCCACCGCCCGCC
>NZ_JAGMUE010001364.1:0-650 GCF_019049165.1 Streptomyces sp. AC627_RSS907 | reverse complement strand
GTACGAGACCCTGGAGCGGGTTCACTGGACGCGGCTGGCCGCCGCCATCACCTTCATCAGCTTCCTCGCGCTGTTTCCGCTGATCACGGTGGGGGCGGCCATCGGTGCCGCGGTGCTCAGCGACGCCAGCATGCGCGAACTGGAAGAGAGGCTGGCCGCCCAGGTGCCGGGCATCTCGGGCCAGCTCGACCTCAGCGGGCTGGTGGAGAACGCGGCCACGGTCGGGGTCCTGGCGGGTGCGGCGCTGCTGTTCACCGGCATCGGCTGGGTCGGCTCGCTGCGCGAGTGTCTGCGGGCCGTGTGGGAGCTGGACGACGAACACGACAACGTGGTGGCGCGCAAGCTCAAGGACGGCGGCATCCTACTGGGCCTCGGTGGGGTGGCCCTCGGCTCGTTCGCCGTCTCCACGTTCGCGGTCACCGCGGTGGGTTGGGCGGCATCGAAGCTGGACATCCCCGAGGACGGGGTGGGGAGCTGGCTGCTGCGGCTGGCCGCGTTCGCCGCCGCGGTCGGCGCCGACTTCCTGTTGCTGTGCTACGTCCTGACCTGGCTGCCGGGCGTCACCCCGCCCCGCCGCGCCGTCATCGTCGCCGCGCTCATCGGCGCGATCGGCTTCGAGCTGCTGAAGACACTGCTGAGCGGCTACATAC
>NZ_JAGMUE010001363.1:0-568 GCF_019049165.1 Streptomyces sp. AC627_RSS907 | reverse complement strand
CACCCGAGACGGTCCAGGTGCGGCTCGCGGGGGAGTCGCAGCGCGGGCTGGTCATCATCGACAACCGGGTCGCGCTGGTGCGCTCCGACCCCGAGGCGGGCGACAACCAGGCGTCGCTCGTCCGCGCCCCCGTCGTGGTCAAGGCGCTGCACGACATGTTTATGAGCAACTGGCGGCGCGCAATCCCGCTCACCGAATACGAGCAGATTAGCGAGTATCTGCGCGGCGGCTCCGGGGCCCAGATCCTGCGCTTTCTGTATGAGGGTTACACCGACGAGGCCGCAGCCCGGGAATTGTCGGTTTCCGTACGCACCTACCGGCGCCGAGTCGCCGAGATCATGCGCGCGCTCGGCGCCACCTCGCGCTTTCAGGCGGGCGTGTACACGCTGCGGATGGGGCTGTTGTAGCGGGCCGCGCAAAGGGCGGAACGGAGGGCTGTCGTGCGTTGCGCGGCGGCCCTCCGGGGCATTCTGTACCAGTGATGTGGAGCAGCCTGTACCGCTTTTATGGTGCACGCTGTACCGGTTTTCCGGAGCATCCTGCGCCGTTTTTGTGGGGCGGCTTGTAC
>NZ_JAGMUE010001362.1:0-631 GCF_019049165.1 Streptomyces sp. AC627_RSS907 | reverse complement strand
GCTTCGCGGTCAGCCACAGGCGGTTTCCGTCCACCTCTCGAGCGGGCTGCTCCCAGACTCCGGCGATGGCGTCGGCCAGCTCCGTGACGTCCGTGAAGCCCGCGAACTTCGCGTTCGGGCGCTCGGCTCGCATGGCGTCGTGCACCAGCGCCTTGACCACCAGGATCGCAGCCGCGGACGAGGGGCCCGCCTCGCCCCCCTCCTTGCGGAAGGCGTCGGCCAGCGCCAGCGTCCACGCCTCGGCGGCGGCCTTGGCCGCGGAGTAGGCGGCGTTGCCCGCGGTGGGCTTGCTGGCCCCGGCGGCGCTGATCAGCAGGTACCGGCCGTTGGCGCTGCGGCGCAACCCGTCGTGGAAGGCGAGCGAGGTGTGCTGGACGGTGCGGACGAGGAGGTCGTGCAGCAGGTTCCAGTCGTCGAGGTCGGTCTCGGCGAAGGTCGCGGAGCCGCGCCAGCCGCCGACCAGGTGCACCAGGCCGTCGATGCGGCCGAACTCCTTCTCGGTGCGCGTCGCCCACTCGCGGGCGGCGAGCGGGTCGAGCAGGTCCACCGTGTCGCCCGTGACCGTGGCACCGCCGTGCGCGTACCGCGCGGCGTCCACGGCCTCGGCCAGCCGGGCCGCACGCCGTCGGAC
>NZ_JAGMUE010001361.1:0-588 GCF_019049165.1 Streptomyces sp. AC627_RSS907 | reverse complement strand
GCCAGGGCCCAACCGGCCTGGAAGGCGAAGGCCGTGACGAGGTCGGTGCCCTGGTGCTCGCCGAGCAGCACGTCCGCAGGGATCTGGAGGATCGCCGACCAGGGCAGCACGGCGGCCAGGTCGCCCAGCGCCCCGGGGAACACGTTGAGCGGCAGGATCATGCCGGAGAAGAACAGCGACAGGACGAGGCTGATCATGTTGAGCCCGGTCCCGTCGAGCAGCCAGAACGCGGACAGGGCGACCAGGTAGCGGATGGCGAAGCTGACCAGGACGCCGAGGGCCACCGCGGTCAGGAAGTACAGCCAGGTCAACGGCGAGGCGGGGAGCGTCAGCTCGAAGACCAGCGAGCCGACGAGCAGCGGCACGATGCCGCGGCCCAACAGGTGGAACGCGGCCCGACCCAGGTCGCCGGCCAGCCACCACAGTTGCAGGTCCACCGGCCGGTACAGGTCGATGGCCACGTCCCCGGACCGGATGCGCTCCTGCAACTCCTCGTGGAAACCGCCCCCCAGCAGCGCCGACGCGGCCAGCAGCGCCTGCCCGAGCCAGACGAAGGTGACGGCCTGCGCCAGGGCGTAGCCGCCCAAC
>NZ_JAGMUE010001360.1:0-579 GCF_019049165.1 Streptomyces sp. AC627_RSS907 | reverse complement strand
GTGCCGGTGCCCGGCCAGGTGGGTGTAGGCCACCCGCTGGAGCGGCAGGTGGCGCAGGTAGGCGTGGGGGTCGAAGCCGTGGTTGACGGAGGAGACGTAGACGTTGTTGACGTCCAGCAGTACGGCGCAGTCGGCCTCCTCCGCGACCCGGGAGACGAACTCCCACTCGGGCATGGCCGACCCGGCGAAGCCGACGTAGCTGCTCGGGTTTTCCAGCGCGATGGTGCGCCCCAACACGTCCTGGACCTGCCGTACCCGGCGCACGACGTGGCGCAGGGTCTCCTCGGTGAAGGGCAGTGGCAGCAGTTCGTGGCTGTGCGCGCCGGCCACGCCCGTCCAGCACAGGTGGTCCGAGACCCAGACCGCGCGGACCTCGTCGGCCAGGCGGCGCAGCAGCGCCAGGTAGTCGCGGTCCAACGGGTCGGTGCTGCCGATGGACAGGCACACCCCGTGCAGGAGGACGGGGTAGCGCTCGGCGATCTCGGCCAGCGCGCGGCGCCGCGCGCCGTGGCAGTCCAGGTAGTTCTCGGTGATCGCCTCGAAGAAGTCCACCGCGGGCCAGTGCGCGCGGATGTGGGG
>NZ_JAGMUE010001359.1:0-596 GCF_019049165.1 Streptomyces sp. AC627_RSS907 | reverse complement strand
GCCGTGCACGGCTCGGCGCCCTTGATGCCGCCGGCCGCCGTGCTGATCGCGGCGCTCACGGCCGGTTCCACCCTCGCCGCCGGCGCGGAGTCGGGGAAGTCGGCGAGCAACTCGCCGAGGTGCTTGGTCTTGCCGCCGTCGGCGGACGCCTGGCCGAGCCCGCTCACCCCGCACTCGTACAGCGAGTTCGCCAGCCGGTCGTCGGGCCAGCCGGTCAGCTTGCCCAGGTGCCGCTCGTCGACGCGCCGTGGAACGGTCCGCAGGAACGTGAGGGGCTCGATCGCCGCGCAGAAGTCCCTGCGGTCGTACGTCGCCCCCACGCTCTCGTAGTACGTCTTCATCCGCTCCGGCACGCGCTTGGCGGCCCGCGAGCCGGGGTGGTCGTCGGTGAGGGCGGCGTAGCCGTCCAGGGCCCGGCGGTAGTCGGCCTCGGCCGCGTCGAACGGCTGCCCGGCCCGCGCGCTGACCAGTTCGTCGGCCTCCGCGAGGCGGTCGAGCAGCATCTCCTCGGTGGCCTCGTCGCGCGCGCTGTCGTACGCGAGGTAGCCGCCGCCCGGCGCGGCGAGCAGTGCCAGGCCGAGCAGCACGGCCACGGC
>NZ_JAGMUE010001358.1:0-544 GCF_019049165.1 Streptomyces sp. AC627_RSS907 | reverse complement strand
GTCCTGGACCTGACCTTCAAGGAGTTCGAGCTGCTCAAGTACCTGGCCCAGCACCCGGGCCGGGTCTTCACGCGGGCCCAGTTGCTCCAGGAGGTGTGGGGCTACGACTACTTCGGCGGCACCCGGACCGTGGACGTCCACGTGCGGCGGCTGCGCGCCAAGCTCGGCCCCGAGCACGAGTCGCTGATCGGCACCGTACGCAACGTGGGCTACCGCTTCGTCGTGCCGGAGAAGGTCGAGCGCGCCGCGGAACGCGCCTCGGAGGGCGCGAAGGTGGCGACCTCGGGCGAGGGCGGTACGGATGGTGCCGGCGGTGCCCACGGTGCGAAGGGGACAAACCCCCGCGACGCGGTCGATGGTCGCTCTCGCGCGGCGGACGGAGCGAAAGCAGGGGTCGCACGCCGGGTAAACGGCTAGGGGGACCCGCGTAGACTTCCGCGCGTGGCCAAGGTGACGCGGGATGATGTAGCACGGCTTGCGGGGACGTCGACCGCGGTCGTCAGCTATGTCATCAACAACGGACCAAGGCCGGTCGCCCCGGCCA
>NZ_JAGMUE010001357.1:0-626 GCF_019049165.1 Streptomyces sp. AC627_RSS907 | reverse complement strand
GCTGAGCGGAAGCCGATCAACGGCGTCCGTCGAGGTGTAGCGTGGCTGGAACTCTCCGTGATGCCGTCTTTCTGAGCTGCGACGATGGGTCACCCTTCGATAACGTCCTGGTGATCGTTGGGTGGAGAGTGGAACGCGTTGCCCCACACGGGCGTTTTCTTCGAGTGGAATAGCAGCACACTTGGTTGAGGACCGCGGGGGCGGCCGGTTGCTTGCAGCGACGGGCGTGACGTGCAAGAGATAAGGGGCCGCGGCAGATGGCTGGACTCACACTGGGGTCCCCCCTGGCAGCAGACGTCAGGGAAGGGTCGAACCCGGATGTCAGCCTGCTCTACGACATCAACGGCCTGGCCGAGGACGCGCCGCACTGGTGCGACCGGTTGATGGAGTTCATCGGCGAGTTCGGCGTCGTCTTCGGTCTGCTCGCGCTGCTGCTCGGCGCCTGGTGGAGCGCGCGCAAGCGCTCCGACGCGGCGAGCGCCGTCGCCGGCCTGGCGTGGGCGCCGCTCGCGGCCGGCATCGCGCTGCTGGGCAACATCCCGATCCGCGGCTTCGTCAAGCGTCCCCGCCCCTTCGTGGACCACCCGCAGGAGCTCGAGGTGCTGGTGGCGGGCAAGAGCGACTAC
>NZ_JAGMUE010001356.1:0-639 GCF_019049165.1 Streptomyces sp. AC627_RSS907 | reverse complement strand
CGCCCGAACGACGCGCGCGGGTTTGTCCGTTCGGGCCGCGTGAAACCACCCCGAAGGCGGGCATGGGCGCGCGGCGGCTGGCCGTGCCCCGCCCGTACGGCCTGATGCCGGCACGCGTGCGGAAGCGTGGCGACGGCGTGGCCCCGCCCGGGGAAGCAGCGCGCGTCCGCTCGTACGGTCCGGGAAGGCCCGCCTAGCGGTAGACGACCACCTTGTCGCCGGCCTTCACCTGGGCGAAGACCGAGGCGATCTTCTTCTTGTCGCGCACGTTCACGCAGCCGTGCGAGGCGCCGCTGTAGCCGCGGGCGGCGAAGTCCGACGAGTAGTGCACCGCCTGGCCGCCGCTGAAGAACATCGCGTACGGCATCGGGGTGTCGTAGATCGTCGAGACGTGGTCGCGGCTCTTGAAGTCCACCTTGAACGTGCCCTCGCGGGTCGGCGTGTACTGCGAGCCGAACCGGACGTCCATCGCCGCGAGCACCTTGCCGTCGACCATCCACGACAGCGTCCGGCTGGCCTTGCTGATGCACAGCGTCCGCCCGGTCATGCACCGCGGGTCGGGCTTGGCTATCGGGCGGCTCGTCGGCGGGTACATCGCGGTCCGGCTCGGCCGGTCCGTCAGATCGCGCAGCTTGGCCC
>NZ_JAGMUE010001355.1:0-577 GCF_019049165.1 Streptomyces sp. AC627_RSS907 | reverse complement strand
GCCGGGCACCGGTGGGGCGGCCCCATCGTTGGCTGTGCCGTCGTTGGTGACGGTGATGAGTAGGCGTGCGTCCTCGTAGCGGAGCCGCACCCGGGCCGCGTGGTCGGACGCGTGTTTCGTGGCGTTGGTCAGGGCTTCCTGGATGATCCGGTAGGCGGTCAGGTCCACACCCGGGGACAGGGGTTGAGCCTCCCCCTCGGTGCTGACCGCGACCGACAGGCCGGCCGATTCGCAGCCGGCGACCAGAGCGGGGAGGCGGTCCAGGCCCGGGGTGGGCTCCAGCGGATCGGTGTCCGGGTCAGCGGTCTGACGTAGGACGCCCACCGTGGCGCGTAGTTCCAGGAGAGCGGAGGAGGTGGTTCCGACCAGGTCGGTCAGGATGCCCCGGGCCTGTTCCGGGTGGGTGTCGGCGAGGTGGGCGGCGGTGCCGGCCTGGGCGTGGGCGACGGCCATGTGGTGGGCGACGGCGTCGTGGAGTTCGCGGGCGATGCGCATGCGTTCCTCGGTGACGCGGAGTCGAGCCTCCTCTTCGCGGGTGCGTTCGGCGTGGGTGGCGCGGGCCTTGACGGACTCGAGG
>NZ_JAGMUE010000138.1:0-14492 GCF_019049165.1 Streptomyces sp. AC627_RSS907 | reverse complement strand
CCCGTAGCCCGCGCGTCGGCCACGTGCCCGTCGCGCTCTGCCCCCTCCCTCGCACCCCCCCCGGAACGCCCGAAGGGCCACCCCATCCGTCCGGATGCGGTGACCCTTCCCAGGCAAGGTCCGGCCGACAGGCCTCAGCGGACGTCGCCCATGAGTTCCTTGACGCGCTTGCGGTACATCCACACGGCGAGGCCGGCGATCACGGCGAGGGTGGCCTCCGCGGCCACGATGCCCGTCTTGTTCAGGTTGACGCCGGCGATGGAGAGCAGACCGGTCGTGGCGTCACCGGCGGTGACGGCCAGGAACCAGACGCCCATCATCTGCGAGGCGTACTTCGCGGGTGCCATCTTCGTGGTGACCGACAGGCCGACCGGGGAGAGCAGCAGCTCACCGCAGGTCTGGACGAAGTAGATCGCCACCAGCCACAGCGCGGCCGCCTTGTGGCCGCCGTCCGCGATGGCCAGCGGGGCCAGGAAGAGGAAGAAGGACGCGCCGACCAGGACCAGGCCGAACGAGAACTTCACGATCGTGCTCGGCTCCTTGCCGCGGCGGGCGAGCGCCAGCCACAGCGTGGCGAAGACCGGGGCCAGGGCCATGATGATGACCGGGTTGACCGACTGGTACCAGGAGACCGGGAAGTCCCAGCCCAGGACGCTGTTCTCGGCCGAGGACTTGGCGAAGATCGACAGGGTCGAGCCGCCCTGGTCGTAGATCATCCAGAAGACGGCCGCGGCGACGAAGAACCAGATGTACGCGGACATCTTCGACTGCTCGGAGCGGTCCAGCGACTTGTCGCGCTTGATGTTGGTCAGCACCATCACCGGGATGATCACGCCGAGCAGGGTCAGCGGGACCAGGATCCAGTTCAGGGTGTAGACGCCGGAGAAGCCGACGATCGCGTAGAAGACCACGGCGAGCGCCGCCCAGAACGCGGCCTTGCGCAGCGTCGAGGTCTTCTCCTCCGCCGACAGCGGCTTCGGGACCGTGCTGGAGTGGGGGGCCAGGTGGCGGCTGCCGAGCAGGAACTGGATCACGCCCAGGCCCATGCCGACCGCGGCGAGCGCGAAGCCCAGGTGCCAGTTGACGTTCTCACCGATGGTGCCGATGACCAGCGGCGCCGCGAAGGCACCGAGGTTGATGCCCATGTAGAAGACGGTGAAGCCACCGTCGCGGCGCGGGTCGTCCGGGCCGCTGTAGAGCTGGCCGACCATCGTGGAGATGTTGGCCTTCAGCAGACCCGAGCCGATGGCGACCAGTCCGAGGCCCGCGAAGAACGTGCCCGAGGAGGGCAGGGCCAGCGTGAGGTGGCCGAGCATGATGACACCGCCGGCGACGGCGACGGTCTTGCGGGGCCCCCAGACCCGGTCGCCGAACCAGCCGCCCGGCATCGTGAGCAGGTACACCAGCGAGAGGTACACCGAGTAGATCGCGGTCGCGGTGCCGGCGTTCATGCCGAGACCGCCGGGAGCCACCAGGTACAGCGGGAGCAGAGCCCTCATGCCGTAGTAGGAGAAACGCTCCCACATCTCGGTCATGAAGAGAGTGGCCAGTCCGCGGGGGTGGCCGAAGAAGGTCTTCTCGGATCCGGGGGTGCCCGGAGTGACCGAGTCCTTCGTCAGGCTGGACGCCATGGTCGATCCTTGCTGGTCGGGACGCGCTCATGAGGCGATGCGCGCCCGGTGGGGGGCGGCCGGCACCGGCGGCGGCACCCGTCCACCCCACGCCTGAGGGGTCCGCTCCGGATCACGAAGCGGTGGACGGCGGCCACCGGGATCCACGCCCCCGCGTGCGTCACGGCACGCGGTGAGGCCCGGCCACAGGTCATTCCTTTCAAGGCCGGCCGTGGGGGCCGGCCCGCACACGAAAGAGACCTTCAGCGTCACACAGTCGCCAAAGGTCCTCTGGGTGCTACAGGCGCTGATTCACCATACGGCAGGACACCGCCCGGTATGGAAGGACTTGAGACACGGATCACAGGTAGTGATGGAACCGCGAACGATCTTTCGAAGGTCCATTTCAGGATGGCACCCCACAGCCGCAGGTGCGCACGGCGGGTCTCCGGGCGGGCTCCGGGGCTCTGCGGGGCAGGTCGCGCGGCGGTGCCCGGCTTGTCCGAAGGCAGGAGGCCCTCCGGCCGATCACACCCCGGGCGCTGCTCCGAGCGGACTACCATCAGCTCATGACCCGTGTACTGCTCGCCGAGGACGACGCGTCCATCTCGGAGCCGCTGGCCCGCGCACTGCGCAGGGAAGGGTACGAGGTCGAGGTGCGTGAGGACGGACCCACCGCACTCGACGCCGGGCTGCAGGGCAGCATAGACCTGGTCGTGCTGGACCTCGGGCTGCCCGGCATGGACGGGCTGGAGGTCGCCCGCAGGCTGCGGGCGGAAGGCCACACCGTGCCGATCCTGATCCTGACCGCGCGCGCCGACGAGGTGGACACCGTCGTCGGTCTGGACGCGGGCGCCGACGACTACGTCACCAAGCCGTTCCGTCTCGCCGAGCTGCTCGCCCGGGTCCGGGCCCTGCTGCGGCGCGGTGCCGCCGAGCCCCAGCAGCCGCCCGCCACCCACGGCGTGCGCATCGACGTCGAGTCGCACCGCGCCTGGATGGGCGACGAGGAGCTCCAGCTCACCGCCAAGGAGTTCGATCTGCTGCGCGTGCTGGTGCGCGACGCCGGCCGGGTCGTCACCCGCGACCAGCTGATGCGTGAGGTCTGGGACACCACCTGGTGGTCCTCGACGAAGACCCTCGACATGCACATCTCCTGGCTGCGCAAGAAGCTGGGGGACGACGCGGCGAACCCCCGCTACATCGCCACGGTGCGCGGCGTGGGCTTCCGTTTCGAGAAGAACTGAGCCGCGAGAAGAATGAGCGCCCGCAGGGCCCGCACGGGTGAGAGCACATGCGCCGTCGACTGATCCAGTCCACCCTCGCCGTGGTGCTCGTCGTGATCTCCGTCTTCGGCGTCTCGCTCGTGATCGTCGAGACCCGCACGATCAGCAGCACCGCCCAGGAGCGGGTCGACCTGGAGGCGGTACGGCTGGCCAGCATCGTGGACAGCCGGCTGATCGGAGCCGGGTCCGTCGACGCCGCCTTCCTGCAAGAGCAGATCCGGGACGCCCGGTACGCCGAGATCAGGATCCCGGGGAAGCCGGTCCTGGAGGTCGGCGGCAAGCCGACCGGTGAGGTCATCCGGGGCACGGCCACCGGCGAGGAGGGCGAGACGGTCCTGGTCGAGGAGCCGAGCTCCTCGGTGACCCGGGAGGTCGGCCGGACCCTGCTGATCATCGGCCTGGTGGCGCTGCTCGCGGTGATCGCCGCTGTGCTGCTGGCGGTCCGCCAGGCCAACCGCCTCGCCTCCCCGCTCACCGACCTCGCCGAGACCGCCGAACGCCTCGGCTCCGGCGACCCGCGCCCCCGGCACAAGCGCTACGGCGTCCCCGAGCTGGACCGGGTCGCGGACGTGCTGGACTCCTCCGCCGAGCGCATCGCCCGGATGCTCACCGCCGAACGCCGGCTGGCCGCCGACGCCTCCCACCAGCTGCGTACGCCGCTGACCGCGCTGTCCATGCGGCTGGAGGAGATCACCCTCACCGACGACCCGGAGACGGTCAAGGAGGAGGCGACGATCGCGTTGTCGCAGGTGGAGCGGTTGACGGACGTGGTGGACCGGCTGCTGACGAACTCCCGCGATCCGCGCAGCGGCTCCGCGGTCACCTTCGAGCTGGACGACGTCATCCAGCAGCAGATCGCCGAGTGGCGCCCCGCCTACCGCAGCGAGGGACGGGCGATCGTCAGCTCCGGCAAACGGCATCTGACGGCCGTGGGCACACCGGGTGCGGTGGCCCAGGTCCTGGCCGCGCTGATCGAGAACTCCCTGATGCACGGTGGCGGCACGGTGGCCCTGCGGACCCGGGTGACCGGCAACCAGGCGGTGGTCGAGGTCACCGACGAAGGCCCCGGCGTGCCGAGCGACCTGGGGGCGAGGATCTTCGAGCGCGCGATCAGCGGGCGGAACTCGACGGGCATCGGCCTCGCCGTCGCCCGCGACCTGGCCGAGGCGGACGGCGGCCGGCTGGAACTCCTCCAGGGGCGCCCCCCGGTGTTCGGCCTGTTCCTGTCCCGTACGCCGCCGCCGAAGAAGTCGTCCGGGGACTCGGGGGAGACGGTGCGCTAGCCGCCGTCAGCGGTGGGCCGCGGGGGCGCCGTCCGGGGCGTGCACGGCGGCCTTCCGCCGCTCGGGCTCCCGGAAGGTCTCCGCCCGCTTCACCGGCTCGCGGGCCGGCAGCGCCCGGAAGACCCAGGAGCGGTACGACCAGAAGCGGAACAGCGTGCCGATGCCGATGCCCAGGAACTTGAAGACGTTGCTCTGCAGCGGGCTGTCCCAGCCGAAGCCGTACGTCGCCGTGTACAGCACACCGTTCTCGATCACCAGCCCGAGCGCGCTGAACAGCAGGAACAGCGACATCTCACGGGTCCGGCGGCTCTTGTCGCGGTCGCGGTAGGTGAAGTACCGGAAGCCCACGTAGTTGAAGACGATCGCGACGACGGTCGCGATGATGCTGGCGCGCACCACCTGGAGGTCGGTCACGTGCCGCACCAGGTTGAACACGAGGAGGTTGACCAGTACGCCGACCCCGCCGACCGCGCCGAACTTCACGAGCTCACGGGCCAGCCGGTCTACCCGCTCCCGCACCGCGCGGTGGGGCGCCGGGGGAGCAGTATGGTCACCCGAGGAACCATGTCCCATGGTCGTGCAGGCCCCCGTCCATCGGTTGGTGTCAATCCGTTCATGCTAACCACCCGGACGCGCGATCTTCCTGCCGGACGGACCCGGGGCAGGGGAACGGGGGGTGAGAACGCCGGGGAAACGGCCGGTAATCAGATGGGCTCCGCGCGGCCGATAGGCTAGGGGCGTGACGTTCCCGGTAGTCGGCATGGTCGGCGGGGGCCAGCTCGCTCGTATGACACACGAGGCGGGCATCCCGTTCGGCATCAGGTTCAAGCTCCTCAGTGACACCCCTCAGGATTCCGCGGCGCAGGTCGTCAGCGATGTCGTCATCGGCGACTACCGCGATCTGGACACGCTGCGCGCATTCGCGAGGGGCTGCGATGTGATCACTTTCGATCACGAACATGTACCGACCGAGCATCTTCGGGCGCTGGAGGCGGACGGCGTTCCCGTGCGCCCAGGACCCGACGCGCTCGTCCACGCCCAGGACAAGGGCGTGATGCGCGCGAAACTCGTCGAGATCGGCGTGCCCTGCCCGCGGCACCGGATCGTGAGCGATCCGGCCGACGTGGCGGCCTTCGCCGCGGAGGGTGACGGCTTCCCCGTCGTCCTGAAGACGGTCCGCGGCGGCTACGACGGCAAGGGCGTGTGGGTCGTGGACTCCGCCGAGGAGGCCGCCGAGCCGTTCCGCGCCGGTGTGCCCGTGCTCGCGGAGGAGAAGGTCGACTTCGTCCGTGAGCTCGCCGCCAACGTCGTACGCTCGCCGCACGGCCAGGCGGTGGCGTACCCCGTCGTCGAGTCCCAGCAGGTGAACGGCGTCTGCGACACGGTGATCGCGCCCGCCCCGGACCTGGACGCGGGCCTCGCCCTGCGGGCCGAGGAGATGGCGCTCAGCATCGCCAAGGAGCTGGGCGTCGTCGGTCACCTCGCCGTCGAGCTGTTCCAGACCCGCGACGGCCGCGTCCTCGTCAACGAACTCGCGATGCGCCCGCACAACTCGGGCCACTGGACGATGGACGGCGCGATCACCTCGCAGTTCGCCAACCACGTCCGCGCGGTCCTCGACCTCCCCCTCGGCGACCCGCGCCCGCGCGCACCGTGGACGGTCATGGTCAACGTCCTCGGCGGCGACTACCCGGACATGTACCCCGCGTACCTGCACTGCATGGCCCGCGACCCCCAGCTGAAGATCCACATGTACGGCAAGGACGTGAAGCCCGGCCGGAAGGTCGGCCACGTCAACACCTACGGCGACGACCTGGACGACGTGCTGGAGCGCGCCCGTCACGCTGCCGGCTACCTGAGAGGGACGATCACCGAATGAGCCAGGCCAGCCCGGTCGGTCCGGTCGTGGGCATCGTCATGGGGTCGGACTCCGACTGGCCCGTCATGGAGGCCGCCGCGAAGGCGCTCGACGAGTTCGAGATCGCCTACGAGGTCGACGTCGTCTCCGCGCACCGCATGCCGCACGAGATGATCGCGTACGGCGAGCAGGCCGCCGGACGCGGACTGAAGGCGATCATCGCCGGCGCGGGCGGCGCCGCCCACCTGCCCGGCATGCTCGCCTCCGTCACCCCGCTGCCGGTCATCGGCGTGCCCGTGCCGCTGAAGTACCTGGACGGCATGGACAGCCTCCTGTCCATCGTGCAGATGCCGGCCGGCGTCCCCGTCGCCACCGTCTCCGTCGGCGGCGCCCGCAACGCCGGTCTGCTGGCCGCCCGCATCCTCGCCGCCCACGACGAGGAGCTGCTGGCCCGGATGCGCGAGTTCCAGCAGGAGCTGAACGACCAGGCCACCGAGAAGGGCAAGCGGCTGCGCTCCAAGGTCGAGGGCTCCGCGGCCGGCTTCGGCTTCGGCAAGTGACGGACATGACGGATACGGCGGACACGGCCGACGTGACGGAAGCGGCGGAAGTGACGGCGTGACGGAGGGACGGAAGTGACACGGATGACCTCGCTGGACCAGGCCCGGGAGCTGCTGCGCGAGTTCCCCGTCGTCGACGGCCACAACGACCTGCCCTGGGCGCTGCGCGAACAGGTGCGCTACGACCTCGACGCCCGTGACATCGCCGCCGACCAGTCCGCCCACCTGCACACCGACCTCGCCCGGCTGCGGGCGGGCGGCGTCGGGGCGCAGTACTGGTCGGTGTACGTCCGCTCGGACCTGCCGGGCGCGGTGACGGCGACGCTGGAGCAGATCGACTGCGTGCGGCGGCTGATCGACCGCCACCCCGGGGAGCTGCGGGCCGCGCTGACCGCCGCCGACATGGAGGCCGCGCGGACGGAGGGCCGTATCGCCTCCCTCATGGGTGCCGAGGGCGGCCACTCCATCGACAACTCGCTCGCCACCCTGCGCGCCCTGTACGCGCTCGGCGTGCGCTACATGACGCTCACCCACAACGACAACGTGGCCTGGGCCGACTCCGCGACCGACGAACCCGGCGTCGGCGGCCTGTCGGCCTTCGGCCGCGAGGTCGTGCGGGAGATGAACCGGGAGGGCATGCTGGTCGACCTCTCGCACGTGGCGGCGACGACGATGCGCGACGCGCTGGACACGTCGACGGCGCCGGTGATCTTCTCCCACTCCTCCGCGCGGGCCGTCTGCGACCACCCGCGCAACGTCCCGGACGACGTGCTGGAGCGGCTGCCCGCCAACGGCGGCATGGCGATGGTGACGTTCGTGCCGAAGTTCGTGCTCCAGGCCGCCGTGGACTGGACGGCCGCCGCCGACGAGAACATGCGCGCGCACGGTTTCCACCACCTCGACACCAGCGCCGAGGCGATGAAGGTCCACCGCGCCTTCGAGGAGCGCACCCCGCGTCCGGTCGCCACGGTGTCCACGGTCGCCGACCACCTCGACCACATGCGCGAGGTCGCCGGCGTCGACCACATCGGCATCGGCGGCGACTACGACGGCACGCCGTTCACGCCCGACGGGCTCGACGACGTCGCCGGCTACCCGAACCTGATCGCCGAGCTGCTCGACCGCGGTTGGTCCCGGGCCGACCTCGCCAAGCTGACCTGGAAGAACGCGGTGCGGGTGCTGGGCGCCGCGGAGGACGTGGCCCGCGGGCTGCGGGCGACGCGGGGGCCGTCCAACGCGACGCTTCAGGAGCTGGACGGCTGAACGCCCACGGGTGCGGGTGCGGGTGCGTCTCCGTGCCGAGCCTGCCGGAGGCGGCCTCGTGCCGGAGGCGGTGCGGGACCGGGCGCCGTACCCCCGAACGCCCCGCCCACCAGGAAGCCCTGTCCGCTCCGTGCCACGGTGGCCGTAACGCACGACGACCGTACGGAGCCGCCATGGCAGACCTCCAGGACGACCTGTACACCGGGGCGGGCGAGCTCGACGGCCTGCCCGTGCCGACTGCCGCGGAGGTCTTCCCGCCGGAGCCCTACGCGCCCGTCTCCGACCCCGACGACGAACCGCTGGCCCGGGCGCACGCCGTCCTGGCCGCCCACCCCGTCGCCGACGGCTACAGCGGGCTGCCCTGGGCGCTCAGACACCTGCCCTGGTACGACCTGGAGCTCGGCGAGAGCGCCGTGGACACCGACGTGCCCCGGCTCCGCGAGGGGCACGTGGGCGCCCTGTTCTGGTCGCTGCACCTGCCCGAGGCCATCGACGGGGACCGGGCCGTCGGCACGACCCTGGAGCAGCTGGACCTGGTGAAGACGGTGGTGCGGACGCACCCGGAGGGTCTGCGTCTGGCGTACGACGCCGGGCAGGTCATCGACGCCCGCAACTGCGGCCGGGTCGCTGTGCTGCCCGGCCCCGCCGGAGCCGCCGCCCTCGGTGACAGCGTCGGCATCCTGCGCTCGCTGCACGCCCTCGGCCTGCGCGCGCTGACCCTCACCGGGGTGTCCTGGGCGAGCGAGGCGGGGCTGACGCGGTTCGGTGAGGAGGTCGTCCGTGAGATGAACCGGCTCGGCGTCGTCGCCGACCTCTCCGGGGCCGGTGCCGAGACCATCCGCCGTACCCTCTCGGTGTCCAAGGCGCCGGTGCTGTGCACCCGCTCCGCCGCCCGCGCCCTGCGCCCGCACCCCGCCAACCTCCCCGACGACCTGCTCGTCGAGCTGGGCGCGGCCGGGGGCCTGTGCATGGTGCCGCTGACCGCCGAGCAGACCGGGCCGACCGTCCGGGACGTCGCCGACCACCTCGACCACGTCCGCACGGTGGCCGGCCCGCAGAGCGTCGGCGTGTCCGGCACCTACGACGCCGGCACCGCCCACCCGCTGGAACTCGGCGACGCCTCCTGCTACCCCCGGCTCATCGCCGAGCTGCTGCGCCGCGGCTGGGACGAGTCGGACGTGGCCCTGCTGACCTGGGGCAACGTCCAGCGCGTCCTGCGGGGCGCCGCCTTCGCCGCGCGGGCGGCCCAGCTGCGCCGACAGCCGTCGACGGCGACGATCGCCGAGCTCGACGGCTGACCACCGGCCGCGTCAGGTGTGCTCGATGCGGCACAGGCAGAACGGATGCCCCGCCGGATCGGCGTACACCATGAAGTCCTTTTTCTCCCGGTCCTCCAGGTCCAGCGGCCGGGCGCCCAGCGCGAGCACCTTCTCGTGCGCCGCGTCCATCTCCTCCCAGGTCGACCCGCCGTCGAAGTCCAGGTGGAACTGCTGTGCGTTCCGGTCGGCGCGCGGCCACTCCGGCGGGGTGAGCCCCGGCGCACGCTGGAAGGCCAGGCGCGGCCCGCCGGGCACCTGGAGCACCACCCAGTCGGGGTCCTCCTCCTCCGGCGTGCCGCCCCCGACCCGCGCGTAGAAACGCGCCAGCCCGCGGGGGTCGGGACAGTCGACGACGACGGAACGGAAACGTGCCACTGGTGACATGGGGCTCCTCCCGGTGTCGTGGGTCGTCGGGTCGGCACTCAGCCGACGCAGAGGCAGAACGGGTGCCCGGCCGGGTCGGCGTAAACCCGGAAGGAGCGGGTGCGGTCCGTCGTCTCCAGCGGCTTCGCGCCCAGCTCCAGCACGGCCTTCTCCGCCGCGTCCAGGTCCTTCACGTAGAGGTCGAGGTGGAACTGCTGCGAGTGGTCGGGCGCAGGCCACTGCGGCGGCACGAACCCGGGGGCGGCCTGGAACGCCAGTGCCTGGCCGCCGGGCAGCTTCAGGTCGACCCACTCGCCCTGGTCGTCGACGGTGCCGCCGAGCACGCCGGCGTAGAAACCGGCCAGTGCTCGGGGGTCGGGACAGTCCAGGACGACGACGCGCAGTTCGGCGACAGCCATGACTTCCTCCTCGAAGTCCGCGATCCGGAGTCCGCGATCTGCGGTTACCGGAAAGGTGGTTACTGGAGAGATGGTTACCGGAAAGGTGCGGGTAACCGGTAACGGTTACTGCATGCTCCCCCATCGGGGGTAACGTCGCAAGCATGAGTGAGAGGTCACCCGCGCCGGGAGGTCTGGAGCTGGTCCGGACCCTGGTGAACACGCTGGACGTCGAGACGGGTGCCGACTCGCTGGACACACCGGAGGGCCGGGCGCGATTCGGCCTGACGGAGGACGGCGTCCCCGCGGCCCGCGCGCTGCGCGAGTCCCTGCGCGCGACCCTGCTCGCCCACGCCGGCCACCCGCCGCACCGCGTGGTGACCCCGCTGGGCGAGTTGCTGGCCGGGGCCCCGCTGGTCGTCACGGTCGACGCGGCCGACGGCTCCGCCGCCCTCGCCCCGGCCGAGGCGGACTCCCTGCCCGCCCGCGTCGCCGCCGCCGTCGCCGAGGCGCTGGTCGCGGGCACGTGGGCCCGGCTGAAGGCCTGCGAGGCCGCCGACTGCCACTGGGCGTACTACGACCGCAGCCCGGCCGGACGTGGCCGCTGGTGCTCCATGCAGGTGTGCGGGGCACGCGCCAAGATGCGGCGGTACCGCGCCAAGGGGGCGTGAACCACCGGAGGTTCACCGGCCGCCGCGCCACCCCGTGGTGCAGAATGCGACGGACGCCGGTTCGGCCGACTGAGCCTCGGCCGAACCGGCGTCACCTGTGACGCCGTCCGGCTGACGGGTGATCGGGGTCCGTGTCACAGTGGGCGTTCGGCCGGTCCGGCCGACACGGAACGCGCCCGGCCCTCGGGGGGACGACATGGGTCCACAAGCACGCCCGTCCGGTGAGCGCCGCGTGCGCGACGTGGTCCGCCGGGTGATCGCCGACCAGGCACCCGACGAACTGCCCCTGGTGGACGGACTGTCCGCCCTCGACGACGTCACGGCCGTACGGCGCCTGTCCGGCCGGGGGCAGCGCTCCGAACCCCTCGGATTCGGCGTGGGCGACATCGCGGTGCTCATCACCCCCGTGGTCTGGCTGGCCCTGGACCAGACGGCCCGACGCCTCACGGACGTCGTCGTGGACGGCGCGGCACAGCGCTCGACCACTCTGCTGCGCCGGCTGTTCCGCAGGAACCGGGAGCCCGCCACGGTGCCGCCGCTGACCCGCCGCCAGCTCGCCGAGGTCCACCGGACGGTGCTGGACGTCGCCGGGCAGCGCGGACTGCCCGCCGAGCGCGCCGAGGAGATCGCCGACAAGGTCGTGACCGCGCTGACGCTGGCGGAACCGGACACCCCGGACGACGGCGCGACGCCGGACACCCCCCGCGAGGACTAGCCCCCATGGGCACGCCCGCCCCCGGGCCCCGGATCGACGAACGGGCGATGGGCGCCGGTACGACCGTGCGCCTCGCGCTGCTGGTGGTCCTGCTGCTGGCCGCCGGCGGCGCCATGATGCTCCCCGCCGTCACCTCCCTGCACGACCGGGACGCGCTGGGCTGCCGGCTCGCCGCGGGCATCGACCCGGACCGCTCCGGGGACATGGCCTCGGCGGTCGCCGCCCTCGACCAGGCCGTGCCCTACGAGGCCTGCGTGGACAGGTACGCGCCACCTCCCGCCCCGTGGCAGATGTACGGATGGCCGGTCCTGCTGGCCGCCGCGGCGGTCCTGCTGTTCCTGCTGCTGCCGGCCTGGAAGATCCGGCGGCGCCGCGCCGTCGCGCTGGAATCGGTGGACGCGGACGGCGAGATCCGCGCCCGGCTGGCCGAGCTCGCGGCCACCGCCGGCCTCGCCGAGCTGCCGCGCCTGGTCGTGGACAAGGCCGCGGTCCGTACCGGCGCCGTGGTCTTCGGCCGCAACGGCCGCCCGGTCGTCTGCCTGGACAACGGCCTGCTCGCCTGCCGGAACAGCGCCCCGACGCGCTTCCGGGCGGTCGTGCTGCACGAGTTCGCGCACATCGCCAACCGGGACGTCACCGTCACCTACGGCACCGTCGCCCTCTGGCGCGTCTTCCTGGCACTGGTCCTCGTGCCCTACGTGGTCTGGGAGGGCCGACAGGTGCACAGCTTCCTCCGATGGCAGCTGTGGTCCACCGACACCCCCGCGCTCCTGCGCGAACTGCTGCTCCCCGCCGTCCTGTTCGCGCTCGTCTACCTCGCCCGGTCGGACGTCCTGCGCAGCCGGGAGGTCTACGCGGACCTGGCCGCGGTGCGGTGGGGCGCGGACCCGGGCGGATGGCAGACCGCGACCCCGGCCCCGGCGGGCGGCGGCAGGCTGCGGCGCGCGGCGGCCTCGCTGCGGGGCCACTGGAGCACGCATCCGCGCTGGGAGGAACGCCGCGACGCCCTGGCGGACCCGGCGCCGCTCTTCGGGATCAGGGCCCTGCCGATGTTCCTGACCGGAGCGGCGGCTGGGATGGCCAACAGCCACCTGCTCTCCTACCTCTCGACGTACGGCATGTACAGCCTGTGGCGGATCCAACTGGTCTCACTGGCCCCCGCCGCACTGGTCGCGGGGGTGGTCGGGACCGCGTTGTGGCGGACGGTCGTCCACGCGGTCCTGACCGGCGGCCGGGTGCCCACCGGGGCGCGGGCGGGACTGTGGCTGGGCGCGGGCATGGGCGCCGGCGGGCTGTTCACCGGGTACGGCATGGGCGGAGGCGAATGGCTCCCGCACCGGCCCGCGATGCTCCTGGTGCCCCTGGCCGCCGGGGTCGGGTTCGCCTGGTGGGTCACGCGGTGCGCCCGCCTGTGGGCCGGTGCCTGGCGGGGGCGCTCGCTCCGTCCACCGCTGCTGATCGGCCTGGCCGGCGCCACGCTGGTGCTGTCCGCGTGGTTCGCCTGGTGGGCCATGGACGGCTCGGCGTGGGCGGCCGGCGCCTCCTACAGCGGCAGCGGGACCCGGCAGAGCCTCCTCCAGCCGACCCCGGGCGCTCTCCCCCCGGCCGGGACCCCCGCCGTCGCCGGCGCGGCGGTGCCGGCCGTGGTCTCGGCCGCCGCCGCCGTATGGCCCGTGCTGACCGGATTCGTCGCCTCCCCGCTGATCCCCGCCGCGGCGGTGGCGCTGTGGGTGATGCCGCTGGCGGCCTGGGCGACCGGCCGGCCCACCGCCGCGCCACCGCGCTGGGTGGCCGGCGCCCTGTCCGGTGGCGACCGCGGGCCGGTGCCGGCCGGGGACCCGGTGCCGCCACTGCGCCGGGTCCTGGGCCCGGGACTGTGGAGCGGGGCCGGCTGCTGGCTCGCCCTCGCGGGCGCGCAGGCCTGGATGCACACCTCACAGCCCGGCCCGCAGCAGCGCGGCGGCGCGTACGAGGTGCGTTACCTGGCCCTCCTGTTCCTGGCGCTGGTGGGGGCGGCGGCGGTGGCGGCCGTCGTCGCGGGGACCCGGACCGGCCGTGCGCACCGACTGGCCGGCACCCTGATCGCGGCGGGATCGGCCGCCGTCCTCGGCATCGCGGGGGCGCTGGTGCTCGTCTCCGCGGACGGCTGCGTCGGCCCGCTGAACACCCTGGAGAGCGAGTGCTCCTGGCACCCCGCCTGGCAGCTCCTCCAGGGGAACCTGGCCCGCCTGGTCAACGGCGCCCTGGTGCTCGCCGCGGCCGTCGCCTTCCTGGTGTCGGCGGCCGGGTCCCTCGCCCGTCGCACGCGGACGCGGGGAACGAGCCCGACGGGTGCGGCGGACGGGGAGCCGGCCGGACCCCGCGGACCGGCGGCCGCTCCCCGGCACCTCGGCGCACGCCTGGCAGCGGGCCTGATCGGCGCGGCGGCGCTGGGCATCGCCGTGGTGGAGCCGGTGAGCCTGGCGCACCTGCACAGCGCGGTCCCCGACGCCGCCACCACCCAGGGGATGATCCGCCAGTGGGCGAACGTCGGCGCCGCGCAGGCCCCCGCGGGCACCCGCGCGCGGCAGGTGCGCGCCTGGCACCGCCTCGGCGGCCGGTACCTGCTGGAACACGCCAAGGCCGACCACGACCACATCGCCGCCGTGCTGCGCGCGGCCGTGGACACCGGGAACGCCAACCTGACGTACATGGCGCGGGTCCGGCCCACCTGCGCCGACTTCGGCCGGATCGCCGGCTGGGTGAACGGCGCCTACTTCCGGGTGCCCGACCCCGAGGCCCAGGCGGCCTGGCAGGCGCTCGGCATCCTGGCGCAGCGGGGCAGCGTGAACTGCGAGCGTGCCCTCGAACAGCGGGACCACGACCTCTTCATCGCCGCGATGCGGGAACTCATCGCGGCCGGCAACAGCGCCGCGGCGGTCACGAACAGGATCACCGTGATGCTGCGCGAGGCGGGCTACGCGGGCTACCGGTGAGCCGGCCCGCCCGGCCTAGGCGCAATGCCGGTGACTTAGTTGGCCTGCTCTCGTTGGTTGTGGTGTGGCGAGGGTGGGGCAGGTCAAGTCGCCTGCGGGTGAGCGGTTGTCGGACCGGATTGCGATTGGGGTGCTGACGCGGGCGTTTCCGCCGCAACTGATCGATGAGGTGGTCGCGGAGACCGGGCGGG
>NZ_JAGMUE010001354.1:0-689 GCF_019049165.1 Streptomyces sp. AC627_RSS907 | reverse complement strand
GTGCACGCTCGTCGAGCACGATCAGATGGCGGAAGCCGCCGTGCGTCATGGCCTGGGCGGCCTCGGTCAGGGTCCAGCCGGGGGCGGCGAAGACCACGTCGGTCGTGGTGTGCGCGTGGGCGGTCTCGCGGTCGGGGTCCTGGCCGGCGCCGACCGAGACGAGGATGTCGCGCTCGGTGAGGATGCCGAGCCCGCTGGTGTCGGTGTCGAGCACGACGGCGGCGCCGACGCGGCGGGCCGCCATCAACTGGGCGGCCTGACGGAGGGTGTGGGCGGGGCCGATGGTGAGGACCACCGTGGTCATGGCGTCGCGGACGAGCGTGGGCATGGAGCCACCTCCTGAGGGGCCCGCTCGGCCGAGGGCACGGGAGGGTGCGACGAGAAAAGCTTCACAAGCGCACAAGCGGGCGGATTCTCATGTTCACATGAGGCGGCGGGCGCGACAAGGGATCGGGCGGGAGCACATGGAGCGCTCGGGCGGGCGCGGGGGAGGCGCCCGCGAGGAGCGGGTGGCGCGCGGGGGTTACTGGAGGTGCTTGAGGAGTTCGTCGTGGAGCAGGCTGTTGGAGGCGGCGGCGTCGCCGCTGTGCGGGCCGGGCTTGCCGTCGAGACCGGTGAACCGGCCGCCCGCCTCCTGCACGATGACCGCGTTGGCGGCCATGTCCCACAGGGACAGCTCCGGCTCGGCG
>NZ_JAGMUE010001353.1:0-556 GCF_019049165.1 Streptomyces sp. AC627_RSS907 | reverse complement strand
GACCTGGGTCAACCTCACCACGACGAAGAACAACAACGCGTCGGGCCTGTGGGACCACTGATGTGACGTTCGGTGTTGTGCCCCGCCCGTCCTGCGGGCGGGGCGCTTTCCTATCGCTCTGACAGATCGGGGCTGTTGCCCGCATGCGAGTTCCCATCCGTGCAGTTTCCGCCCTTTTCCTGGCCGTGTCCGTGGCGGCGGTCGGGTGTTCTGTGGAATCCAATTCCTCCGCCGATCCGCCGCCGCTCGTCAACAACTCCGCGGTTCCGGTTATCACGAAGCCCGAGAACCGGGTCCTGCCCGTGGACGCCTATTTGCTCACCAACCGCGAGGAGGACGTGTTCGCGCGGGCCCGACACACTCTCGTCAAGCGGTGCATGGCGGGATTCGGGTTCCGCTACGGCCCGTTGCCCGAGCCCGGTTTTCGCACGCGTAACCGGACGCAGCACCGCTACGGCGTCAGCGATCCGCAGCAGACCGCGACCTATGGGTTCGCTCCGCCCGGGAGCCCGCGTCACCAGAAGCCACGGCGGGAGAGGCCGTCGCTGTCTCCCGC
>NZ_JAGMUE010001352.1:0-646 GCF_019049165.1 Streptomyces sp. AC627_RSS907 | reverse complement strand
CCTGGAGCTGGTAGGGGCCCGCCTCGCGGCGGCCCCAGACGCCGTCGATCAGCGCGGTTCCCTCGCGGACCAGGTCGCGGTTCCACCGCGTACGGTCCTGCTCGTCCAGCGGTACGAGCCCGCCGTCCGCGCCGGTGCGGGCTGCCCGTCGGGACTCGATGAGCAGCATGAGCGCCAGCAGCCCGTTCGCCTCGGCGTCCTCGGGCGCGGCGGCATGCAGCATGCGGGCCAGCCGGATCGCCTCGCTGGTGAGGTCGAGTCGGGTGAGGTCGGGTCCGGCGGTGGCGGTGTAACCCTCGTTGAAGACCAGGTAGAGCACCCGCATGACGGCGGCCATCCGGCTCTCGCGGTCGGCGCCGGTCGGCGGGGTGAAGCGGGCGCCGGCGCGGGCCAGCCGCTGTTTCGCGCGGCTGATCCGGGTACCCATGGTGGCCTCGGACGTGCCGTGGGCGTGCGCGATCTCGGCGGTCGTCAGCCCGCCGACGGCGCGCAGGGTGAGCGCGACCTGGGAGGCGGGCGCCAACTCGGGGTGACAGCACAGCAGGAGCAGGGTGAGGCTGTCGTCCGTCGCGGGCACGGGCTCCGAGGTACGGGAGGCGAGTTCGGCCAGACTGACGTCCCGTTCGCGCCGCTGCCTGGCCTGTTC
>NZ_JAGMUE010001351.1:0-545 GCF_019049165.1 Streptomyces sp. AC627_RSS907 | reverse complement strand
GGGTGGTGGGTGGCTGTGCTGGGGGCCGTCGGAAAGCCCTTCGTCGGGTGCTGTCCGTGGCGCATAGGATTGGGCGCGCGTCACGACCCGGCGCACGGGCCGGCTCCGGTCACACGGCGCCCGGGTCCACGCTCAGGAACCCAGCCCGTTCACCCGCAATCCAGCCCGAACCCAAGCCAAGAACCCAGAGGATCGCTGCATGCCTGGCATCACGCGCGAGGAGGTCGCCCACCTCGCTCGGCTGTCGCGTCTTGAGCTGAAGGACGAAGAGCTCGACCACTTCGCCGAACAGCTCGACGTGATCATCGGCGCGGTCGCCCGCGTTTCCGATGTCGCCTCCGAGGACGTCCCCCCGACCTCCCACCCGCTGCCGCTGACCAACGTCATGCGGCCGGACGAGGTCCGCCCGTCGCTGACCCCGCAGGAGGCGCTGTCCGGCGCCCCGGCCCAGGAGCAGCAGCGTTTCAAGGTTCCGCAGATTCTGGGGGAGGAGTGACCACCGTGCCGGGTACCACCGACCTGACCAAGCTCACGGCGGCCGAGAC
>NZ_JAGMUE010001350.1:0-550 GCF_019049165.1 Streptomyces sp. AC627_RSS907 | reverse complement strand
GCCACCGCGCGGGCTGGCGCGGGGCGCGGGGAGCGGGCCGTGTCGCGGTGGGGAAGACGTAGTCGCGGGTGACGGACTCGGGCACGTCCGCCAGGCCCGCGACCGGGCCGCTGTAGAGCACGCGACCGCCGTGCTCGCCGGCCCGTGGGCCGACGTCGACCACCCAGTCGGCGCGGCGCACCACGTCCAGGTGGTGCTCGACCACGAACAGCGAGTTCCCGGCCTCCTTCAACCGGTCGAGCACGGTGAGGAGGGCGGCGCTGTCGGCCGGGTGTAGGCCGGCGGACGGCTCGTCCAGTACGTAGACGACGCCGAACAGGCCCGAGCGCAACTGGGTGGCCAGGCGCAGCCGTTGTAGCTCGCCGGCGGAGAGGGTGGGGGTCGGGCGGTCCGTGCTGAGGTAGCCGAGGCCCAGCTCGGTGAGGACCTCGATGCGGGCCACCAGGTCGCGGGCGAGAGTCGCGGCGACCTCGGCGGCGATGCCGGCGCCGTCACCGGGCCCGGGCCCGGCGGCCGTGCCGGCCTCGGTGGCCGGTCGCAGGATCTGGGC
>NZ_JAGMUE010001349.1:0-607 GCF_019049165.1 Streptomyces sp. AC627_RSS907 | reverse complement strand
GTGCCGGAAGTAGCCGCTGTGCCGCCAGCCCAACTCCTCGCTGTGGCTGCCGCTGTTGGCGAACCAGCCGGCCCACGAGGCGACGTAGGTGGCGATCGCGACCGGCACCGTGGCCAGGAACGCCCACGGTACGTCGCGGCGCAGGGCCGTGCGGTAGGGGTGCCAGGCGCCCGCGGTGCGCCGGGCGCCCGCGTCCCAGACGACCGTCATCAGGCCGAAGGCGGCCAGCACGTACAGCCCGTTCCACTTGGTGCCGCACGCCAGGCCCAGGCTTACGCCCGCCAGAACGCGCCAGGGCCGCCAGCCGAGGCCGAGCCGTTCGGCGACCGTGGCGTCCGGCCTGGCCAGGCCGTCGGCGCCGACGGGCAGCGCCGCCGCGAGCCGGGCCCGGGCCTGGTCCCGGTCGACCAGCAGGGCGCCGAACGCCGCCAGGATGAAGAACATGAGCACCAGGTCGAGCAGCGCGGTGCGGCTCATCACGAAGTGCAGCCCGTCGACCGCGAGCAGGCCGCCGGCCAGGCAGCCGAGGGCCGTGGAGCGGAACAGCCGCCGCCCGATGCGGCACAGCATGAGCACCGACAGGGTGCCGAGCAGCGCCACCATGAAG
>NZ_JAGMUE010001348.1:0-579 GCF_019049165.1 Streptomyces sp. AC627_RSS907 | reverse complement strand
GGTCAAAGGTGTCCGGAACCGGCAGCGTGCCCCAGCGGTTGATCGGCCACGCCTTGACGATCGCCCGGCCCACGACCTCGTCGTTCGACACGGTGCCGTTGTCCAGGTTCTGGTGGTAGCGGGAGTCGAGGGAGTCCTGACGGTGGTCGCCCATGACCCAGATCCGGCCCTCGGGCACGTGGATCGGGCCGAACTCCTTGTCACCGCACGGAGTGTCGCCAGGGAAGATGTACGGCTCATCCAGCGCCTTGCCGTTGACCTTGACCGGGCCGTCGTTCTTGCACTCGACCGTGTCGCCACCGACCGCGATCACGCGCTTGATCAGGTCTTTCTCCTCCGCCGACGGCATCAGGCCGATGAAGCTGAGGACCTTCTGCATGCCTTCGGCGATCGGTCCCGAGTCGGACTGCGGTGCCTCGTCCAGCCAGCCGCCCGGGTCGTGGAAGACGACGACCTCGCCGCGCTCGGGCTCCGAGCCGAACCACGGCGTGAGCTTGTCCACCAGCACCCGGTCGCCGCGCTGCAGGGTGTTCTGCATCGAGTCGGAGGGGATGGAGAACGCCTGCACCAGGAACGTCT
>NZ_JAGMUE010001347.1:0-554 GCF_019049165.1 Streptomyces sp. AC627_RSS907 | reverse complement strand
AGGCGCCGAGGGTGGCGAGCATCTGGGGCAGCAGCATGGCCCAGCCCATCGCCTCCAGCATCGAGCGCCCGGCGTGCACGGGGGTGGCGATCCGCTTCTCGCGCAGCATCACCATGCCCACGGCCAGCGCGACGACGGCGCCGATGCCCAGGCCCAAGATGGTCTCGCTGCCCTTCTGCAGCACCGGCTCGCCGCCGATGGACAGTTCCTTCACGCCGACCGCGCACGCCATGGCGACCAGCGGGATGGTGAGCGCGGGCACGAAGAGCCGGTTGCCCAGGCGCGCGGCGCTGGCCGTGCGCTCCGCGCCGGTGGTGGTGCGCACGGTGCCGCGCCCGGTGAAGCCGAAGCCCGCGAGGACGGCCATCGCCAGCACGGCGACGCCCAGCGGCTCGGCCGGGGCGCGGTCGTCCACGACCCAGGAGCTGTAGACGAAGCCCGCGCCGATCAGGCCCCAGAACGCCGCGGTGCCCACCCGCTTGGGGTTGCTGCGGTCGGTGATCATCTGGGCGGCCATCACCAGGAAGATGGCGCCGACGAGCCAGTAGAACCAC
>NZ_JAGMUE010001346.1:0-655 GCF_019049165.1 Streptomyces sp. AC627_RSS907 | reverse complement strand
GCAGACGATGGCGTGTGATGCCTTGAGGCCGTCCTTACGGAAGAACAGGAAGACGATGACGCCGAGCAGCACGACGCCGGAGATGGAGAAGATCATGACGGGTCTCCTGATGAATGTGGACGATCACCGCGAGTGACACAAGACTCACAGAAAGGACGAAAGTGAGAAAGTTGCGAATGGGTGATTTATCAGTCAATTCACTCGCGCGTGAGTGATGATCGATCCGTAGGGTGGGAGTGCGGCGCGGACCGGAACCGCGGCGCCTCGATGCGGCGATCGGGGCTCTCCCGCACCTAGGGGTGGGCCCTCCTCGACAGAGCGAAGGGCGGATTTCATGACCGAACACGGCGGTGCCAGCGCACAGGGCGGGGTGGACCCGAGCGTCGAGCCGGCGCACGATCCGGAGGTGCTGCAACTGGCGGCCAAGGTCTTCGACCTGGCCCGGCACGGCGACACGGACACGCTGGCTGCGTACGTGGACGCCGGGGTCCCCGCCAACCTCACCAACGACCGCGGCGACTCGCTGGTCATGCTCGCCGCCTACCACGGCCACGCGCCGGCCGTGGAGGCGTTGCTCCAGCGCGGCGCCGACCCGGACCGCGCCAACGACCGGGGCCAGACGCCGCTGGCGGGCGCGGTGTTCAAGGGCGAGGAC
>NZ_JAGMUE010001345.1:0-723 GCF_019049165.1 Streptomyces sp. AC627_RSS907 | reverse complement strand
CGGCCGGCCGAGCTGGAGCACGTCGTGACGTACCAGCCGATGGTGGGCATGGTCGACTCGCCGCACGAGATCTTCGTGGGGCGCGGCGCGGAGCGCGTGGGTGAACCCACCGACCTGGAAGAGGCGGGGCACATCGAGTGGGTGCCGCTGGCCGACATCCCCGGGCTGATGGCGCGTGGTGACCTGATGGGGTCCGGCACCCTGGTCGCGCTGCTGCACGTGTTGGCCAACCGGCCCGCGGGTGGTTTCACAACCTCGCGGTGAGCAGGTCGATGCGTCGGCGGTGCCGCACGGAGCCCGTGCGGTTGGCCAGCAGGCGCGCCTGACGTAGCTGGTCCTTGGCCTGGTCGTACTCGCCGCGGGCGAGGTGGGCCTGCGCCAGGTCGCATCGCAGTCCGGACTGGGCCCGAGTGAAGCTGGGGTCCATCACGTCGAGCGCGGCGTAGAGGTTGGTCACGGCGTCCGCGTCGCCGAGGAGAGCGAGCGCGTTGCCGCGCCAGCGGGTCAGGTGACCGTCGTTGAGGAAGATGCTCAGCATGTCGGCGTCGCGTGGCTCCGGCCCGGCCGGGATGCTGGCCGCGGCGCGCTCCAACGCCCGGTGGCAGGCGCCGGCCTGCCCGACCTGCGCGTACAGCTCGGCTTCTGCCGCGTACAGCCAGGCCCGAAGCCGTGGTGAGATGCGGTCGCCAGCCACCCGTTGGGCCTCGTGGATCAGGTCAACTG
>NZ_JAGMUE010000137.1:25736-56040 GCF_019049165.1 Streptomyces sp. AC627_RSS907 | reverse complement strand
GACGCGGGTGAGGCCTTGCTTTCCCCGCCCCCGCCCCCGCCATCCCTTCCCTCCCCCACTCCCGGCTCCGCTCCAGCGGGGGGACCCCCGTCGTCCCCGGGGGCTGCCTCCCCCGGGTCCCCGCTTCGGCCCGGACGGCCTCGTCCTCACACGCCGGACGGGCTGCAGACCGCCGGCCCGGCAGTCAGGGTGGCCGTCGCCGGTGGGGCCGCGTTCACGTTCTCCTACGCCGAGCACGCCGAGCTGCTCGCCGCCGCCGGGGCCGAGGTCGTCACCTTCGACCCCTTGCGGGACGAGGAGCTGCCCGAGGGGACGGACGGCCTCGTCGTCGGAGGTGGGTTTCCCGAGGTGTACGCCGGTGAGCTGTCGGCCAACGAAGGGCTGCGCGAGAGCGTCGCCGAACTCGCCCTGAGCGGTGCTCCCGTCGCCGCCGAGTGCGCCGGGCTGCTGTACCTGTGCCGCGAGCTGGACGGGCTGCCGATGTGCGGGGTGCTCGACGCCCGCGCGCGGATGTCCGAGCGGCTCACCCTGGGCTACCGGGACGCCGTGGCCGTGACCGACAGCGCGCTGGCCGTCGCGGGGACGCGGATGCGGGGGCACGAGTTCCACCGGACGGTCGTGGAGCCGGGGGCCGGAACGGCGCCGGCGTGGGGGATGCGGGCGCCGGACCGGCGCGTCGAGGGATTTGTGGAGCGCGGTGTGCACGCGAGCTATCTGCACACGCACTGGGCGTCCGAGCCCGGTGTCGCCCGTCGGTTCGTGGAGAGGTGCCGGACGTCATGAGCAGCACGCTGATCGGGGTGGGGGTCGGGCCCGGGGACCCGGAGCTGGTGACCGTCAAGGGCGTGAACGCGCTGCGCGCCGCGGAGGTCGTCGTCGTTCCCGTCATGGACACCGGGGAGCGGGGCCGCGCCGAGGCGACCGTGCTGCACTACGTGCCCGCCGAGAAGGTCGTCCGGGTCGTGTTCGCGCTCAACGAGCGCACCGACCGGGCGCGGCGCGAGGCCGCCTGGGACGCGGCCGGGGAGCGGGTGGCCGGGTTGCTGCGCGCCCACGGCTCGGTCGCCTTCGCGACCATCGGCGATCCCAACGTGTACTCCACGTTCACGTACCTCGCGCAGACCGTCGGCGCGCTGGTGCCTGGCACCGTCGTGGAGACCGTGCCGGGCATCACCGCCATGCAGGACCTCGCCGCGCGGTCGGGTGCCGTGCTGACGGAGGGCACCGAGCCGCTGACGCTGGTGCCGGTCACCGCGGGGTCCGCCGTGCTCAGGGACGCGCTGCGCGGGCCCGGGACGGTCGTCGCCTACAAGTTCGGCCGGCAGGCGGCCGAGGTCGCCGAGGCGCTGCGGGAGACCGGGCGGCTCGGGGACGCGGTGTGGGGCTCGGCGCTGGGGCTGCCGGAGGAGTCCGTACGGCCGGCCGGCGAGCTGGACGGGGCGCCGCTGCCCTATCTGTCGACGCTCATCGCGCCCGCCCGGCGCGAGGGCGGCCGGGGCGGGAAACTGTGAGCTGCCCGGCGCCCGTCCGCTCACTCGGCGACGCCCACCACCAGCCAGATGAACACCACGCCCGCGACCGTGCACAGCAGGGTCGAGCGGGCAGGGTGCTCGTGGTGGGCCTCGGGAAGGATCTCGGCCGCGGCGAGGTAGAGCAGTACGCCGCCGAAGAGGCCGAGGTAGGCGCCGAGTGGTCCTTCCGGGATCGTGAAGAAGAGGGTCGAGGCCGCGCCGGCCACCGGTGCCAGGGCGTCGGCCACCAGCATCGCGATCGCCCGGCGGCGGGCGTTGCCGTACAGGCTGGTGAGCGTGTAGGTGTTGAAGCCGTCCGCGAAGTCGTGGGCGATCACGGCCGTCGCGACCGCCACGCCCATGCCGCCGCCGACCTGGAAGGCCGCGCCGATCGCCACGCCGTCCATCGCGCTGTGCCCGACCATCGCGGCGGCGGCCGTCAGGCCCACCTGGGGCGAGCGCCGTCCGTGCTCGTCGGCGCCGTGCGCGGCGCGGCGTGCGGCCAGCAGGCGCTCCACCAGGTGGGCGAGCAGGAATCCGGCGACGAAGAGCAGCAGTGCCTCGGGCACGCCGAACACCTCGCCGCCCGCCGCCTCCAGGGCCTCCGGCAGCAGGTCGAGACCGACCACGCCCAGCATCAGGCCGCCGGCGAGGCCCAGGACCAGGTGGCGCCGGTCGGTCACGCGCTGTGCCGTCCAGCCACCGGCCAGCGTCATCAGGAACGCGCCGAGCGCGACGAAGACCGCCATGGGCCCTTGCTATCCGATCACCCCGCGTTCCCGCGCGACCGACAGCAGCAACCGCAGTAAATATGCGTAGGAGAGGACCGAATTCCATGGACCCCAAGGCTCCCGTGGCCCCGGCCGGCACGCCCGCCGGCAAGGTGACCTTCGTCGGTGCCGGTCCCGGCGCCGCCGATCTGCTGACCTTCCGCGCCGCCCGCGCCATCGCCGAGGCCGACGTCGTGATCTGGGCGGCGAGCCTGGTCCAGGCGGAGGTCCTCCAGCACGCGCGGGAGGACGCGGAGGTCCTGGACTCGGCGACGATGTCGCTGGAGGACGTCGTCGCCGTCTACCGGCGGGCCCGCGAGGAGGGGCTGCGGGTGGCCCGCATCCACTCCGGTGACCCCGCCCTGTGGGGCGGTACGCAGGAGCAGCTGGACCGGTGCGCGGAGATCGGGATCGCGACCGAGGTCGTGCCCGGCGTCTCCGCGTTCTCCGCGGTCGCGGCGCTCGCGCAGCGGGAGCTGACGATCCCGGAGGTGGCGCAGTCGGTCGTCCTCACCCGGCTCGGCGGCGGCAAGACGCCGATGCCGCCCGGGGAGGAGGTCCGCGAGTTCGCCAAGCACGGCACGACGATGGCGGTCTTCCTGTCGGCGGCGCGCAGCGGCCAACTGGTGCGGGAGCTGCTGGAGGGCGGTTATCCGACGCAGACGCCGGTCGTCGTCGCGTACCAGGCCACCTGGCCGGAGGAGCTGGTCGTGCGGTGCACGATCGGCACGCTGGAGGAGACCGTCAAGGAGCACAAGCTCTGGAAGCACACCCTGTTCCTGGTCGGTCCGGCGCTCGACGCGCACGGCACCCGCTCGCACCTGTACCACCCGGGGCACTTCCACGGCTACCGCAAGGCGGACCCCGAGGCCCGCAGGGCGCTGCGCGCGCGGGGTGCGAGCACGTGATCAGGGTGGTCGGGGCGGGGACCGGTTCCCCACTGCCCGAGGACGTGGCGGACGGTGCGGAGCTGGTCGTGGGCGGACGGCGGCACCTGGACGCCGTACGGCTGCCGGAGGGGGCCGAGCGGGTCGTCCTCGGGGCGTTGGCGCCCGCCCTGGACACGGTCGCGGAGTACGTCGCGAACGAGCGGCCGGTGCTCGTGCTGGCCTCGGGCGACCCCGGGTTCTTCGGGATCGTGCGGGCGCTGGCCGAGCGGTTCGGCCCGGAGCTGCTCGACGTGCGGCCCGGTGTGTCGTCCGTCGCCGCCGCCTTCGCGCGGGTCGGGCTGCCCTGGGACGACGCCGTGGTGGCCAGCGCGCACGGGCGGGACCTGCGGACGGCGGTGAACGTGTGCCGCGCCCACCCGAAGGCGGCGGTGCTGACCGGGCCGGGTGCGGGCCCGGCGGAGCTGGGGGCGGCGCTGCGGGACGACGGCACGCGGGTGCTGGTCGTCGCCTCCGCGCTGGGCTCCGCCGAGGAGCGCGTGGAACGGGTGACGCCGGCCGAGGCCGCCGCCCGTGACTGGGGGACGGCGGTGAGCGTGGTGCTGTGCCTGGACGAGGCACGGGCGCTGGGGCCGGTACGGACGATCGCCGGGCCATGGTCCGGTTCCGGCGGGCGGCCCGGTGCCGCCAGGGGGGCGGATGCCGGCGGGCGGCCCGGTCCCGTCGCCGGAGGGGCTGGACGAGACGGCGGAGCCGCACCGGGGGTACAGGCCGGGCCCGGAGCACTGCCCCGGCGGCCCGGGACCGACGCGCGGGCCGAGCGGGGGTCACAGGGCGGGCACGGCGTGCGGGTCGGACGGGCCGGGCCGGGCGGGTGGGCCGGGTGGGCGTTGGACGAGGGCGCGTTCGCCCACCGCGACTCGATGATCACCAAGTTCGAGGTGCGGGCGCTGGCGCTGGCCCGGCTCGGGCCCCGGCCCGGCGACCTGGTCTGGGACGTCGGCGCGGGTTCCGGCTCCGTGGCCGTGGAGTGCGCGCGGCTCGGCGCCGCCGTCACCGCCGTCGAGAAGACGCCGGACGGTGCCGGGCGCGTCCGCGCCAACGCCGCCGCGCACGGCGTCGACGTCCGGGTCGTGCACGGGGCGGCACCCGCGGCGCTGGCCGGCCTGGACGACCCGGACGCCGTGTTCGTCGGGGGCGGCGGGCGTGAGCTGCCCGCGATCGTCGCGGCCTGCGCCCGCCGGACACGGCGGGTCGTGGTCGTCGCCATGGCCGCGCTGGACCGGGTGCCGGCGGCCCGCGAGGCGTTGCTCGGCGCCGGTCTGGACTGCGACGGGGTGCTGCTGCAGTCGTCCCGCCTCGCGCCGCTGCCGGGGGACGTGACCCGGCTGGCGGCGACCAATCCCGTTTTCCTGCTGTGGGGCACCAGGCCCCGCACCCGTACTGAAGGAGTCCGCCAGTGATCGGCCTCATTTCCGCCACCACGGCGGGAGCGGCTGCGCGGGACCGGCTGGCCGCGGCGTGGCCGGACCGCACGCGTGTGTACGAAGGACCCGTCGCGCAGGCCGTACGGTCCGCGTTCGCCGAGTGCGAGCGGCTCGTCTGCTTCCTGGCCACGGGCGCCGTGGTCCGGCTCGTGGCACCGCTGCTGGGGGACAAGCGGACCGACCCGGGCGTGGTGTGCGTCGACGAGGGCGGCCGGTTCGCCGTGTCGCTGGTCGGCGGGCACACCGGGGGCGCCAACGATCTCGCCCGTGCGGTCGGCGAGGTGCTGGGCGCCGAACCGGTGGTGACGACGGCGACGGACGCCGTGGGACTGCCCGGCCTGGACACGCTCGGCCTGCCCGTGGAGGGCGATGTCGCCGGGGTCTCGCGAGCCCTGCTGGACGGTGAGCCGGTGGCGCTGCGGGCGGAGGTGGGCTGGCCGCTGCCGCCGCTGCCGGTCGCGGAGGACGGCGCGGACGGCTCGTACGCGATCCGGCTGACGGACCGTCTGGTGGAGCCGGCCGAGCGTGAGGTCGTCCTGCGTCCGCCGTCCCTGGTGGTCGGCGTCGGCGCCTCCAAGGGTGCACCGGTCGACGAGGTGCTCGGCCTGGTGGAGGAGGCCCTGCGCGACGCCGGGCTGACCGCCGCGTCGGTCGCCGAGCTGGCCACCGTGGACGCCAAGGCGGAGGAGCCCGGGATCGTCGGGGCGGCCGAGCGGCTGGGGGTGCCCCTGGTGGCGTACCCCGCCGGCGAGCTGGCGGGCGTCGAGGTGCCCAACCCCTCGGACGCCCCGCTCGCGGCCGTGGGCACCCCGTCGGTCGCGGAGGCCGCGGCGCTGCTGCGCGGCGGCGACCTCCTCGTGCCCAAGCGCAAGTCGTCGGCGCGTCCCGCGATGGCGACCTGCGCAGTCGTACGCAGGCCGGGCCGCGGACGGCTCGCGGTGGTCGGGCTCGGGCCGGGCGCCCGGGACCTGGTCACACCGCGCGCGCAGGCCGAGCTGCGGCGGGCCTCGGTGCTGGTCGGCCTGGACCAGTACGTCGACCAGATCCGCGACCTGCTGCGCCCCGGCACCCGGATCCTGGAGTCGGGGCTCGGCGCCGAGGAGGAGCGGGCGCGGACTGCGGTCGCCGAGGCCCGGCGCGGGCACGCCGTCGCGCTGATCGGCAGTGGGGACGCCGGGGTGTACGCCATGGCCTCGCCCGCGCTGGCCGAGGCGTCCGACGACATCGACGTGGTCGGGGTACCGGGGGTGACGGCGGCGCTGGCGGCCGGCGCGATCCTGGGCGCACCGCTCGGCCACGACCACGTCTCGATCAGCCTGTCCGACCTGCACACCCCCTGGGAGGTCATCGAGCGGCGGGTGCGGGCGGCGGCCGAGGCGGACATCGTCGTGACGTTCTACAACCCGCGCAGCCGGGGCCGGGACTGGCAGCTCCCCAAGGCGCTGGCCGTCCTCGCCGAACACCGGGAGCCGACGACGCCGGTGGGTGTCGTACGCAACGCGTCGCGGGCCGACGAGTCCAGCCGGCTGACCACGCTCGCCGCTCTCGACCCGGCCACGGTCGACATGATGACGGTCGTGACGGTGGGCAACACCGCGACCCGGGAGATCGCCGGGCGCATGGTGACGCCGCGCGGCTACCGCTGGCAGGGAACGCCCGGGGAGTCCGCGTGAGCCGTGTCGTGCACCCCATCGAGCAGGAGTCCTTCCGGCGGCTGCGCGCCCGGCTGGACACCTCGCACTTCCCGCCGCTGACCCGGGCGGTCGTGGAGCGGGTCATCCACTCCGCCGCCGACCTGGAGTACGCCACCGACCTCGTCATGGACGAGGGCGCGCTGACGAAGGCCCACGCCGCGCTGCACGCCGGGGCGCCGGTCGTGGTGGACGTGGAGATGGTCGCGGCCGGCATCACCCGCCGGGAGACCGTGTGCCGGCTGCGGGACGCCGTCGCCGGTCCGGGGCTGACGCGTTCGGCGCGGGCGATGCGGCTGGCGTACGAGCAGGTCGGGCCCGGCGCGCTGTGGGTGATCGGCTGTGCGCCGACCGCGCTGGAGGAACTGCTCACCCTGGACGCCTCGCCCGCGCTCGTCATCGGGCTGCCCGTCGGGTTCGTCGGGGCGGCCGAGTCCAAGGCCGCGCTGCGGGAGAGCGGGCTGCCCGCCGTGAGCAACGTGTCCGAGAAGGGCGGGTCGGCGGTGGCCGCCGCCGCGCTGAACGCCCTGCTGTACCACCCCGGAAGCCCGGCTGCCGGGACACCCGCGTCCGTGAGGACCGTGCCCGGGGAGGTCTTCTCCGAGAAGAGCGTGTCCGGGCGGACCGCCGCCGAGAAGACCGTGTCCGAGAAGCCCCTGTCCGAGAAACCCGAGGAGAACCTGTGACGACCCCGCCCGCCCTGCTCATCGCCGGCCACGGCACCCGGGACGAGGCCGGAGCCGACGCGTTCCGCGACTTCGTGCGCGAGCTGGGCCGCCGCCACCCCGAACTGCCCGTCGCGGGCGGGTTCATCGAGCTGTCCCCGCCTCCGCTGGGCGAGGCGGTCGCCGAGCTGGTGGAGCGGGGCGTGCGCCGGTTCGCCGCGGTGCCGTTGATGCTGGTGTCCGCCGGGCACGCCAAGGGTGACATCCCGGCGGCGCTGGCCCGCGAGAAGGAGCGGCACCCCGGGATCTCGTACACGTACGGGCGTCCGCTGGGCCCGCACCCGGCGCTGCTGCGGGTGCTGGAGCGGCGGCTCGCCGAGGCGGTCGACCCGTCCTGGGACCCCTCCGAGGTGACCGTGCTGCTGGTCGGGCGGGGGTCGACGGACCCGGACGCCAACGCCGAGGTGTTCAAGGCGGCGCGGCTGCTGTGGGAGGGGCGCGGATACGCGGGCGTGGAGACGGCGTTCGTGTCGCTGGCGAAGCCGGACGTGCCGGGCGGCCTGGACCGGTGTGCGCGGCTGGGGGCGCGGCGGGTCGTGGTGCTGCCGTACTTCCTGTTCACCGGCATCCTCCCGGACCGGGTCCGGCACCAGACGGAGGAGTGGGCCGCCGCGCACCCGGAGACGGGGGTGCGGTCGGCGGACGTCGTCGGGCCGGAGCCGGAGCTGCTGGACCTGGTGTGGGAGCGGTACGAGGAGGCGGTCCAGGGTGATCTGCGGATGAACTGCGACTCGTGCGTGTACCGGATCGCGCTGCCGGGCTTCGAGGACAAGGTGGGGCTGCCGCAGCAGCCGCACTTCCACCCCGACGACGACGGGCACCACCACGGGCACCATCACGGGCATGGACACGCGCACTCCCATGCGCACTGAATCCGGGGGCGGGGCCGGGGGCCACGACCTGCGGCACCACGGGGACGCCGAGGTCCGCGACGACGGCTCGGCGCTGGTGGACCTCGCGGTGAACGTCCGCGCGGACACGCCCCCGGCCTGGCTGCGCGAGCACGTCGCCGCCTCGCTCGGTTCCCTCGCGGCCTACCCGGACGGGCGGGCCGCGCGGGCGGCGGTGGCGGCACGGCACGGGCTGCCGGCGGAACGGGTGCTGCTGACGGCGGGGGCGGCGGAGGCGTTCGTGCTGCTGGCGCGGGCGCTGAAGGTGCGGCGCCCGGTCGTGGTGCATCCCCAGTTCACGGAGCCGGAGGCGGCGCTGCGGGATGCGGGGCACACGGTCGACCGGGTGGTACTGCGGGAGGCGGACGGCTTCCGGCTCGACCCCGCGGCCGTCCCGGAGGACGCCGACCTGGTGGTGATCGGCAACCCGACGAACCCGACGTCGGTGCTGCACCCGGCGGCCGCGGTCGCCGGTCTCGCGCGCCCCGGCCGGACCCTGGTGGTGGACGAGGCGTTCATGGACGCGGTGCCGGGCGAGCGAGAGGCACTGGCCGGGCGGACGGACGTACCGGGACTGGTCGTCCTGCGCAGTCTCACCAAGACGTGGGGGCTGGCGGGGCTGCGCATCGGGTACGTCCTGGCGGCCCCGGAGACGATCACCGGTCTGGAGCGCGCCCAGCCGCTGTGGCCCGTGTCCACGCCCGCGCTGGCGGCGGCCGAGGCGTGCGTGGCGCCGCGGGCCCTGGCGGAGGCCGCCCACGCCGCCCACCGCATCGCCGCGGACCGGGCCCATCTCGTCGCCGGGCTGGCGGAGTTCACCGGCGTCGGCCTGCGGGTGGTCGGCCCCGCCGAGGGGCCCTTCGTCCTCGTCCGGCTCCCGCACGCCACCGCCGTGCGCCACCGGCTGCGCGACCTCGGGTACGCGGTGCGGCGCGGGGACACGTTCCCGGGCCTGGACGACCGGTGGCTGCGCCTGGCGGTACGGAGCCGCCCCACGACGGACGCCTTCCTCCGGGCACTGGAACAGGCGGTCACACCCCCGGCCCGGGACGGGCGGGCCCCGGCCCCCCGCCCGGACGGCACAGCCCGCGGCCCCGCCTGACGGTACGGAACCGGGACCACAACGGACGCCCTCCCGCAGCCACTGGAACGGGCGGTCGCAGCCCCGGACCGGGGCGGGCGGGGCCGGCCGCCGCCCGGCCGTCCCGCCGGGACGTGACGTGACGTGCGGCGCGTACCCCCGGTCCGCGGCGGGCGCCGCCCCCTTCGCGGTCAGCCGCGCCTGCGGCGGGCCAGGAGGAGGGCTCCGCCGCCCGCCAGGACCAGGGCGGCGGCTCCGGCGGCGATGTACGGGGTCGCCGAACTGCCGCCCGTCTCGGCCAGGCCGGCTCCGGCGCGGGCTCCGCCCTGGGCCCGCACGCCCGCCGCGGGCGCGGCAGCCGGTCCGGCTGCCTGCTCGGCCTGCTCGGCCTGTCCGCCCTGCTCGGCGGGCGGTTCCTCGGCCTTCGCGGGGGGCTTTCCGGCCTCTGCCGCCGGGGCCGTCGGCGCCTCGCAGGTCGCCCGGGCCAGGGTGAGGGTGCCGTCGACCTCGGCGACGTTCAGGTCCAGGGGGTCGACGGACACCTTGAGTTCGAGCGCGGTGGCGGCGGCCGTGCGGGAGGTGGTCTCCCTCTTCGAGAGATCGAGCCGCACTTCGCCGACGCCGGGCACCTTCACCTCTGTCGTCCCGCCGACGGTCGGCGTGACCTTCTTGCCGAGGACCGTCACCGGCCCCAGCAGGTCGGCCTCGGCGACCGGCTTCTTCCCGGCCTCGCAGGCCGCCCTGGAGGTGACCTCCTCGACCTCGACGACGGAGAGCAGGGGCAGGCCGGGGACGTGGAGCCTCGCGTGGGCCAGATGGGTGCGGCCCTCGGACTTCTCCGCGGTCGCCGTCGCCTCGGCGTCGGCCACGTCGGCGCGCAGGACGCTGAAGGGCCTGCCCCGGTCGACGCCGTCCAGTCGGACGGTCAGCGCGGTCTTCCGGGCGCTCTCGGGTGCCTGCACCTCGTTGAGGGTGACCGTGAGCGGGACGTTCACGGTCTTGTTGAGCAGGGACACGTCGAGCCCGGTGCGCAGGACGGTGGCGCTCGCGCGGCCGTGGCCGTCGGTCGCCCGGGCGGTGCCCGCGCCGGCCAGGGCGGCGGGGCCCGCGGCCAGGGCCGTGGCCGCCGCGACGGTGACGAGGCGGCGTGCGGGCATGCGGAAGGTGTTGCCGTTCAAGGTGGTGGGACTCCCAGTGAGACATGCGTGCGGAGCACGCATGAGCGACATGATCGGGACCCGGAAAGAATGGCCCCGCGCATGCCGAACCGTCAGCGATCCCAGGGCACTTCACCCCTTCGTGAGGTTTCCGCCAGCCCTTTCGAATTCGCCGGTACGGGTGTTCCCCGGACTCCCCCGTGGGGGCTACCCGACGACCCGCCCGTTCAGCACCACCCGGCGCGGAGCGCCGAGCACGCGCACGTCCGCGCGCGGGTCCTGGTCGTACACCACCAGGTCGGCCGGCGCGCCCTCGTCCAGACCGGGACGGCCGAGCCATCGACGGGCGGCCCAGGTCGTCGCGGCCAGCGCCTCGACGGGCGGGATGCCGGCGGTGACCAGTTCCGCGACCTCCGCCGCCGCCAGGCCGTGCGCCAGCGAGCCGCCCGCGTCGGTGCCGACGAAGACCGGGACCCCCGCGTCGTAGGCGTTGCGCACGGTCTCGTAACGGCGCGCGTGGAGCCGGCGCATATGGGCCGACCAGCGCGGGTACCGGGTCTCGCCGCCGTCGGCGAGCGTGGGGAAGGTGGCGATGTTGACGAGCGTCGGCACGATGGCGACGCCCCGCTCGGCGAAGAGGGGGATCGTGTCGTCCGTCAGTCCTGTGGCGTGCTCGACGCAGTCGATGCCGGCCTCGACCAGATCGCGCAGCGAGTCCTCGGCGAAGCAGTGGGCGGTGACGCGGGCGCCCAGGCGGTGGGCCTCGGCGATCGCCGCCTCGACGGCGCCGCGCGGCCAGCAGGCGGACAGGTCGCCGAGGTCGCGGTCGATCCAGTCGCCGACCAGCTTCACCCAGCCGTCGCCGCGCCGGGCCTCCTGGGCGACGTACGCGACGAGGTCCTCGGGCTCGATCTCCCAGGCGTAGTTGCGGATGTAGCGGCGGGTGCGGGCGATGTGCCGTCCGGCCCGGATGATCTTCGGCAGGTCCTCGCGGTCGTCGATCCAGCGGGTGTCGGAGGGCGAGCCCGCGTCGCGGATGAGCAGGGTGCCCGCCTCGCGGTCGGTCAGCGCCTGCTTCTCGGCGACGTCCTCGGGGACCGCACCGTGCTGGTCGAGGCCGACGTGGCAGTGCGCGTCGACCAGGCCGGGCAGCACCCAGCCCTCGACGGTGCGGACGTCGGCCGCGCCGGTCGGGCGGTCGTACGAGATCCGGCCGTCGATCACCCACAGCTCGTCGCGGACGTCCTCGTCCTCCGGCCCGACGAGCACCCGCCCCTTCACGTGCAGCACCGTGTGATCGCTCATGCCCGCACCTTAGACGGGGCCGCGGGGGCTCCGGGAGCCCCGTCCGTGTCCCCCGTCCCTCGGCGTCCATCGGCCTCCATCGGCCTCCATCGCCGTCCATCGCCGTGCGTCGCCGTGCGTCGCCGTGCGTCGTCCGACGAGCCTCCGGCCGATGACGGAAGCCGCGGTTCCGACCGTGGGGGTGTCGCAACGGACGCCCTCCGGGCGGGGTGGCCCGGTGCGCTGGGGATACTCTCGGTCCCGACCGTTCCGTCCCCCGCAGTGAGCGAAGAGAGCACCGCCGTGACCCACCCCTTCCTGGACCTCCCCCCGCTGGGCGCCGCCCGTTTCGCCGCGATCGAGGACCGGGTCGCGCGCCTGCTCGGCACCACGCAGGACGTGCTGATCACCCAGGGCGAGGCCCTGCTGCCGCTGGAGGGCGCGATCCGCGCCGCCGCCGGGCCGGACACCGTCGCGCTGAACGTCGTCACCGGCCCGTACGGGCAGACGTTCGGGAACTGGCTGCGGGACTGCGGTGCGACCGTGCACGACCTCTCGGTGCCGTTCCACACGGCCGTGACGGCCGACGCGGTCCGCGCGGCCTTCGCCGAGCACCCGGAGATCGACTTCGTGTCCCTGGTGCACGCGGAGGCGGCGACCGGGAACACCAACCCGGTCGCGGAGATCGGCGAGGCGGTGCGGGAGCAGGGCGCGCTGTTCTACCTGGACGCGGTGGCGTCGGTGGGCGCGGAGCCGGTGCTGCCGGACGCGTGGGGCGTGGACCTGTGCGTCATCGGGGCGCAGAAGGCGATGGGCGGCCCGGCCGGGGTGTCGGCGGTGTCGGTGAGCGAGCGGGCATGGGCGCGGATGGCGGCCAACCCACGGGCGCCGCGGCGGTCGTACCTCTCCCTGCTGGACTGGAAGGAGCGGTGGATCGACGGCGGCCGCAAGGCCCTGCTGCACGCCCCCGCCCAGCTGGAGATGCTGGCGCTGGAGGCGTGCGTCGAGCGGATCGAGACGGAGGGCCTGGAGACCGTGATGGCGCGGCACGCGTCGGCCGCGGCGGCCACCCGGGCCGGTGCGCTCGCGCTGGGCGGCGGCCTGGAGCCGTACGTCCACGCGGCCCGCGAGGCGGCGCCGGTGGCGACGACCCTGCGGGTCCCCTCGGACCTGGACGCCTCGGAGCTGGTGGCCCGGGCGCTGGAGTCCGACCCGGCACTGCCACTGGCCGCGGGCGGGGGCGCGCTGGCCAAGGAGATGATCCGCGTCAACCACTACGGGCCCGACGCCACGCCCGAGGCCGTGCGGGGTTGCCTGGCGGCACTGGGTGCCGCGCTGACCGAGAAGGGCCTCAAGACCGACCCGGAGGCGGCCCGTCGGGCCGTCACGGAGACCTGGGACCGCCCGTCCACGGCCGGCTTTACGGGAGCGTGAATTCGAGGTAATTGCCGGAGCCCTGGAACATTTAAATTCGGCAATTACCTTCCGATAGGCTTCCAGTATTCTCCTGCCCGGTTTTCGCGGCCTTAAACCCACCGATTCAACGAAGCCGGAACACCGGTCCGCATACACCTCCCGACGGGTCACATGATTGTGACCCGTTACACATGGCGCCTGTTTTGCGCGTTTTACACCGGTCATTTACCACCAAACCGCCACCCCCTCGCGCGGGAGCACGCGCCCGCGTGATAACACACGAGGCGTCCATGCGTAACCTCATCCGGCGATGCATTTTTTAATTCCACTGGGTAAATTCAATTTGCATGACCGCCGCGCAAGCAGACCTGCGAATCGATCGCCCGGAAGTGGCCGACGGAGCCGCCCTGTGGCGGATAGCGAGGGATTCCAAGGTCCTCGACCTGAACTCGTCCTACAGCTATCTGCTCTGGTGCCGTGACTTCGCCGCCACGTCGGCCGTCGCCCGCGACGGGCACGGCGTGCCGGTCGGCTTCGTCACCGGCTACCTCCGGCCGGACCGGCCGGACACGCTGCTCGTGTGGCAGGTCGCGGTGGACGAGGCTTACCGTGGACGGAAGCTCGCGGCCGCACTGCTGGACGAGCTGGCCGCCCGGACCGCCGCGGAGTGCGGGACGGCGTTCGTGGAGACCACCATCTCACCCGACAACACGGCCTCCCAGCGGTTGTTCACCTCGTTCGCCGAGCGGCATGGCGCCCGGCTGGAGCGCGAGGTGCTGTTCGACACGGGCCTGTTCCCCGACGGACCGCACGAGCCCGAGGTGCTGCATCGCATCGGCCCCCTCTCCGCCGCCGGCCGCTGACACGAAGCCCTCCGGCCCTCCGGACCGGCCGGACCCGCGTCCCTGACCGTCCGGCCCCCAGACTTCCCGCCCGGGACCGCACCGGTTCCGCCGGATCCGTACGACCTTCCTCTCCCACCCTCACCCACGAGGAGCGATTCGTCGTGACCATCACCCAGCCCGACCTCAGCGTCTTCGAAACCGTCGAGTCCGAGGTGCGCAGTTACTGCCGCGGCTGGCCCACCGTCTTCGACCGTGCGCACGGCAGCCGCATGTACGACGAGGACGGCCACGAGTACCTCGACTTCTTCGCCGGAGCGGGCTCGCTCAACTACGGGCACAACAACGCCGTCCTGAAACGGGCGCTGATCGACTACCTGGAACGGGACGGCGTCACGCACGGGCTCGACATGTCGACCACCGCCAAGCGCCGCTTCCTGGAGACGTTCCAGAACATCGTCCTGCGGCCCCGCGACCTGCCGTACAAGGTCATGTTCCCGGGCCCGACGGGCACCAACGCCGTGGAGTCCGCGCTGAAGCTGGCGCGGAAGGTGAAGGGACGCGAGTCGATCGTGTCGTTCACCAACGCCTTCCACGGCATGTCGCTCGGCTCCCTCGCGGTGACCGGCAACGCCTTCAAGCGGGCCGGCGCCGGCATCCCGCTGGTGCACGGCACGCCCATGCCGTTCGACAACTACTTCGACGGCACCGTCGAGGACTTCCTCTGGTTCGAGCGGCTCCTGGAGGACCAGGGCTCCGGCCTCAACAAGCCGGCCGCCGTGATCGTCGAGACCGTGCAGGGCGAGGGCGGCATCAACGTCGCCCGGCCCGAGTGGCTGCGCGCCCTGTCCGAGCTGTGCGCGCGCCAGGACATGCTGCTCATCGTCGACGACATCCAGATGGGCTGCGGCCGTACCGGCGCCTTCTTCTCCTTCGAGGAGGCGGGCATCACCCCGGACATCGTCACCGTCTCCAAGTCGATCAGCGGCTACGGCCTGCCCATGTCGCTGTGCCTGTTCAAGCCCGAGCTGGACGTGTGGGAGCCGGGCGAGCACAACGGCACCTTCCGCGGCAACAACCCCGCCTTCGTCACGGCGACCGCCGCGCTGGAGACGTACTGGGCCGACGGGTCGGCGATGGAGAAGCAGACCCGCACCCGCGGCGAGCAGGTCGAGCAGCACATGATCGCCATCACCGAGGAGAACCTCGCCGACATCAAGGAGTACCGGGGCCGCGGCCTGGTCTGGGGCCTGGAGTTCCACGACAAGGAGCGCGCCGGCGAGGTCGCCCGGCGCGCCTTCGAACTCGGGCTGCTGATCGAGACGTCCGGCCCCGAGAGCGAGGTCGTCAAGCTGCTCCCGGCGCTCACCATCACGCCCGACGAGCTGGACGAGGGGCTCAAGACCCTCGCCCGGGCCGTCCGCGAGACCGCCTGACCCGACCGCACGTCCGGGGCCCTCGGCCCGTGCGGCCGAGGGCCCCGGGGACCCTCGCACATCCTTCACCTAGGAGGCATCGCAACACCGTGATCGTCCGTTCGTTCAAGGAGATCGAAGGCACCGACCGGCACGTGAAATCGGCGTCCGGCACGTGGGAGAGCAAGCGCATCGTCCTCGCCAAGGAGAAGGTCGGCTTCTCCGTGCACGAGACGATCCTGTACGCGGGTACGGAGACGTCGATGTGGTACGCCAACCACATCGAGGCCGTCGTCTGCACCAAGGGCGACGCCGAGCTGACCGACCGCGAGACGGGGAAGACGTACCACATCACCCCCGGCACCATGTACCTCCTCGACGGTCATGAGCGGCACACGCTCAAGGTCAAGGAGGACTTCCACTGCATCTGCGTCTTCAACCCGCCCGTGACCGGACGGGAGGACCACGACGAGAACGGCGTCTACCCGCTGCTTACCGAGGAGGTGTGAGTCACCGTGACCACGACCACGAACGTCACCGATCTCTACCCCACCCGCGGCGCCACCGAGGTGGCGACCCCGCGACAGGACCCGGTCGTCTGGGGCTCCCCGGACACGCCCGGTCCGGTCTCGGCCGGTGACCTGCAGGCCCTGGACCGCGACGGCTTCCTCGCCATCGACCAGCTCATCGGGCCGGACGAGGTCGCGGTCTACCAGCGGGAGCTGCAGCGGCTCGTCACCGACCCGGCCGTCCGGGCGGACGAGCGGTCGATCGTGGAGCCGCAGTCCAAGGAGATCCGGTCCGTCTTCGAAGTGCACCGGATCAGCGAGGTCTTCGCGAATCTGGTGCGTGACGAGCGGGTGGTCGGCCGGGCCCGGCAGATCCTCGGTTCGGATGTCTACGTCCACCAGTCCCGGATCAACGTCAAGCCGGGCTTCGGGGCCAGCGGCTTCTACTGGCACTCGGACTTCGAGACCTGGCACGCCGAGGACGGCCTGCCGAACATGCGCACGATCTCGGTCTCGATCGCGCTCACCGAGAACTACGACACCAACGGCGGTCTCATGATCATGCCGGGGTCGCACAAGACGTTCCTCGGGTGCGCGGGGGCCACGCCGAAGGACAACTACAAGAAGTCCCTGCAGATGCAGGACGCGGGGACGCCGTCCGACGAGGCGCTGACCAAGATGGCCTCGGAGTACGGCATCAAGCTGTTCACCGGCAAGGCCGGCTCGGCGACGTGGTTCGACTGCAACTGCATGCACGGGTCGGGCGACAACATCACGCCGTTCCCGCGCAGCAATGTGTTCATCGTGTTCAACAGCGTGGAGAACACGGCGGTCGAGCCGTTCGCGGCCCCGATCCGGCGACCGGAGTTCATCGGGGCGCGGGACTTCACACCGGTGCGATGAGCCGTCCCGGCCGGGGGCCCGGGGGTCGACCCCCGGAGGAACACAGCATCGGGGCGCGGGACTTCACGCCGGTGCGATGAGCCGTCCCGGCCGGGGGCCCGGGGGTCGCCCCCCGGAGGAACACAGCATCGGGGCGCGGGACTTCACACCGGTGCGGTGAGCCGCGTCCGAAGACTCGGGCAGGGGCCTTCTCGTGTGGGACGGGAGGCCCCTGCCCGTATGCCGCGCGGCCCGGCTGTCCCGGCCCGGCCGTGTCAGTCCGGCTGTGTCAGTCCGGCCGCGTCAGTCCGTCAGCACGTCCAGCAGCCGGTCGACGTCCGCCGCGGTGTTGTACGCGTGGAAGGCGGCCCGCAGGTTGCCCGCCCGGTCCGACACCTGGACCCCGGCCCGGCCCAGTTCGTCCTGCCGGTGGCCGAGTCCGGGGACGGAGACGATCGCGGAGCCCGGCGCCGGCACCGGCTCGTGGCCCAGGGAGGCCAGGCCCTCGCGGAACCGGTCGGCGAGGGCCGTGTCGTGGGCGTGCACGGCGTCCACGCCGAGTTCCTCGATCAGGGCCAGGGAGTGCCGGGCGCCCGTGTAGGAGAAGAGGGCGGGGCTCTCGTCGAACCGCCGTGCCGAGTGGGCGAGTTCCTCGACGGGTCCGTAGCAGCTGTCCCACGGTCGCTCGCCCGACGCCCAGCCGGCGAACAGCGGCGTCAGTCCGCCCAGGTCCGCGGGCACGACCAGGAAGGCGACACCGCGCGGGCAGAGCATCCACTTGTAGGCGACGGCGACCACGTAGTCGAACTCGTCCGCGGCCAGCGGCAGCCATCCGCTCGACTGCGAGGCGTCGACCAGCGTCCGTGCCCCGTGCGTCCGGGCGGCGTCCCGCAGCGCCGCGAGGTCGGCGATCCGTCCGTCGGCGGACTGGACGGTGCTGACCGCGACGAGCGCCGTCCGAGGCCCCACCGACTCGGCGATCCGCTCCAGCGGCACGCTGCGCACCTTGAGGTCGCCCCGCGTGTACAGGGGGTTCACCAGGGAACTGAAGTCGGCCTCCGCGGTGAGGACTTCGGCCCCCTCGGGCAGTGCGGCGGCGACGAGTCCACTGAACGTGGCGACCGACGCGCCGGCCGCGACCCGGGTGGCGGGGACACCGACGAGCCGGGCGAAGGCGGAACGGCACGCCTCGACGTCGGCGAACATGTCGGACGGCTGACCGGCCGCCGCGGACGCCGCCGCGTCACGCATCGCGACGAGGGTCCGGGCGGGGAGCAGACCGGTGGCGGCCGTGTTGAGGTACGTGTTCTTCGGGGCGAACTCGGCACGGACGAGGTTCTCGAAGTTCTCCATGGCACCACTGTGCTGCCCCGGGACCTCCCCGTCCATTGCGCATTTCTGCGCGATTTCTCAAAGAAACCCTTATGTATGGGCTCCCGCCAGGCACGTCACTGCCGGGGCACCGCACAGCCGTCCGGGCCGCAGGCCTCCGCCGCCCCGTCCTCGATGAGCTTCAGGGGCGTGCGCTCGCCCCACGCCTGCGTCAGTGCCTGGGCGAAGACCTCGACGGGCTGGGCGCCGGAAACGCCGTAGGTCCGGTCGAGCACGAAGAACGGCACGCCCGTGGCACCGAGCTGCGCGGCCTCGCGCTCGTCGGCGCGTACCTCGTCGGCATAGGCGGTGGGGTCGGCGAGCACCGCGCGGACGGCGTCCGCCTCCAGCCCGGCGCCGACGGCGAGGTCCACGAGCCGTTCGTCGTCGTCGAAGACGGAACGCTCCTCGGCGAAGTTGCCCCGGTAGAGCGCGTCCAGCAGTGCGTCCTGGCGGCCCTGCTCCTTGGCCAGGTGCAGCAGCCGGTGCATGTCGAAGGTGCTGCCGTGGTCGCGGCCCCGGGTGCGGTAGTCCAGCCCCTCGGCGGCGGCCTGCGCGCCGAGGTTGTCCTCACCGGCCTGCGCCTGTGCCTCGCTCATGCCGTACTTCGCGGTGAGCATCGTCAGCACGGGCTGGACGTCGTCCTTGGCCCGTCCCGGGTCCAGCTCGAACGACCGGTGGACCACCTCGACGCCCTCACGGTGCGGGAAGGCAGCCAGCGCCTTCTCGAAGCGGGCCTTTCCCACGTAGCACCAGGGGCAGGCGATGTCGCTCCAGATCTCGACGCGCATGTCTCGGCTCTTCTCCAGGTCGTACGGGTGCGGAGGCCTTCTCCGCCCGTACGTGAACCGTCAACGAGCCGGTCTCATTCCCCCGGCACGTCGAAGCGCAGGAACAGGTGGTGGTCGCCGCGCGCCGGTGGGTGCTCCGGGTCGGGGACCCAGCCCCGGCGCGCGTAGAAGGCCTGGGCGCGCCGGTTGTCGACGTGGACGTCGAGGACGGCCGTCCGCCTGCCGTCGGCCCGCCACTGCTCGACGCAGGCGGCGTGCAGGGCGGTGCCGATGCCGGAGCGCCAGTGCTCGGGGGCGACGTGGAACTGGTACAGCTTGACCGTGCCGTCCGGGGCGTCCTCCGGGGCCCGGAAGGACGCGACGGCGACGACGCTCCCCCGCTCCACGGCGCACAGCACGTGCCCGTCGGTCCGCTCCACGGCGGTGCGCCAGGCGGCGGCCCAGTCGTAGCCGTCGTCGGGGAGCCCGTCCGGGTAGTACGTCGCCCGGGCACGGACGTGCAGGGCGGCCACGGTCTCCACCTCGGCGGGCAGGACGGTGTGGATCACCCGGTCTCCGGTCTCACGTTCGTCCGTCACGCAACGCAGGATAGCGACGTGGACAGCCGAGGCGCGGGACGGCCGGGAGGCGGTGGAGACTGTCTGTCGCCGGCCGCCACCCGGCACGTGGTGGACACCCTCGCCTCCCCCGCCGCGGTGCGCGCCGAGGAGGCCCGCCGGCGCCTGGCGGGCCTCACCGAACGGGAACGCGACGTGCCGGCCCTGCTCGGCGAGGGCCTGTCCAACGCGGACGCCGGTGCCCGGCTGCACATGAGCGAGGCCACGGTGAAGACGTACGTCAGCCGCATCCTGACGAAGCTCGACTGCGGCAACCGGGTCCAGGCGGCGCTCCTGGCCCGGGACGCGGGCCTGGAGCCGAGCGCGGGATGAGCCTCAGCGCTCCAGCCGGCCGTTGAACCGCCGGGGCAGACCCAGCGGGTTGTCGTCCCGCAGCTCCGGCGGCAGCAGCGCTTCCGGCGTCCCCTGGTAGGCGACCGGCCGCAGCCACCGCTCGATGGCCGTCCCGCCCACCGAGGTGGACGTCGACGTCGTCGCCGGGTACGGCCCTCCGTGGTGCTGGGCCGCGGCCACGGCGACACCCGTGGGCCAGCCGTTGACCAGCACCCGCCCGGCGAGCGGCGTCAGTTCCGCCAAGATCTCCGCACCGCGCCCCTCACCCGCCGCCTCCTCGGCGGAGAGCTGCACGGTCGCCGTGAGGTTCCCCGGCAGCCGGGACAGCACACCCCGCACCTCGGCCTCGTCCTCGTAGCGGGCCACCACGGTGACCGGCCCGAAGCACTCCTCCAGGAGCAGGTCGTGCTCGCCCTCGGCGGTCAGCCGCCCGGCCGGCACGGTCAGGAACCCGGGGCTGACGGTGTGTTCGCCGCCCGAGCCCGGCGTCACCGGCGAGTCCACGTCGGGCAGCGCCGCGCGCTCGGCGACACCGGCGACGAAGTTGTCCCGCATGCGGTGGTCGAGGAGCACACCGGCGTCGGTGTCGCCGACCGCGTCCGTGAGGGACTTGACCAGGCCGTCACCGGCGGCACCCGACGGTACGAGGACCAGGCCGGGCTTCACGCAGAACTGGCCGACGCCCAGCGTCATGGAACCGGCCAGCCCCGCGCCGATCGCCTCCGCCCGCTCGGCGGCCGCCGCCTCGGTGACGACGACCGGGTTCAGCGAGCCCAGCTCGCCGTGGAAGGGGATCGGGACCGGACGCGCCGCCGCCGCGTCGAACAGCGCGCGGCCACCGCGGATGGACCCCGTGAAGCCGGCCGCGGCGACCAGCGGGTGCTTGATCAGCTCGATGCCCGCCTCGAAGCCGTGCACCAGGCCGAGGACGCCCTCGGGGATGTCGTGCCGGGCGGCGGCGCGGCGCAGCGCAGCGGCGACCAGCTCGGACAGCGCCGGGTGGTCGGGGTGCGCCTTGACGACGACCGGGCAGCCGGCCGCGAGCGCGCTCGCGGTGTCGCCGCCGGCGACGGAGAAGGCGAAGGGGAAGTTGGAGGCCGAGTAGACGGCGACGACCCCGAGCGGCACCTTGTAGCGGCGCAGGTCCGGGATCGGCGGGGTCGCGGTGTCGTCGGGGTGGTTGATGACGACACCGAGGAACTCGCCCTCATCGACGATGTCGGCGAAGGCGCGCAGCTGGTAGCAGGTGCGCGCGAGCTCGCCGGTGAGCCGGACCGGGCCGAGGGCGGTCTCCGCGTCGGCCGCCTCGACGAGGGCGCTCTCGGCCGCCTTCAGCTCGTCGGCGGCACTGCGCAGGAACGCCGCGCGGACGGCGCGGTCGGCGAGCGCGTCCCGCGCGGCGTGCGCGGCGCCGACGGCGGCGTCCACCTCCTGGGCCGTGGCTTCCACCGCGACCTGCTCGCGCTGCTTCCCGGTACGGGGGTCGACACTCCAGACTGGTGCTGCTGCCACCGCGGGTCCCTCCACGTGCTCTGCATCGGAACGTGTGCTGCATCGGAACGTGCTCTGCATCAGAGTTGTTCGATATACTGAACGCTGTCTCTGATGATGAATATGCTCTGGAGACTATATCTTCAGCTTCTCGTCGAACGAAGGGGTCAAGGGCGATGTCGGCTGGCGAGACGGGGGGCGGAGCGCAGGTCAAGTCCGCCGTGCGGACGGTTGAACTGCTCGAGTACTTCGCCGGACGCCCCGGCATGCACTCCCTCGCGTCGGTCCAGGAGGCCGTCGGTTACCCCAAGTCCAGCCTCTACATGCTGCTGCGCACGCTGGTCGAGCTGGGCTGGGTGGAGACGGACGCGACGGGCACGCGGTACGGCATCGGCGTACGGGCGCTGCTGGTCGGCACGTCGTACATCGACGGCGACGAGGTGGTCGCGGCGGCACGCCCGACGCTGGACCGGCTCTCCGACGACACCACGGAGACCATCCACCTCGCCCGGCTGGACGGCACGAACGTCGTCTACCTCGCCACCCGCCAGTCGCAGCACTACCTGCGGCCCTTCACCCGGGTCGGCCGCCGGCTGCCGGCGCACTCGACCTCGCTGGGCAAGGCGCTGCTGAGCACGTACACCGACGAGCAGGTCCGCAAGATGCTGCCGGAAACGCTCCCCGCGCTGACCGAGCACACCATCACGGACCGGGAGAAGCTCATCGAGGAGCTGCACCAGGTACGGGAGCAGGGCTTCGCCGTGGACCGCGAGGAGAACACGCTGGGGCTGCGCTGTTTCGGCGTGGCGGTCCCCTACCGCACCCCCGCGCGGGACGCGATCAGCTGCTCGGTGCCGGTGGCGCGGCTGACGCCCGCGCACGAGCAGATGGTGAAGGACGCGCTCTTCGACGCGCGGGACCGGCTGACGCTGGCCACGCGTAGGCTCTGAGCCATGCACATCGCACTGCGCGAGGTCCACGACAGCGATCTGCCCGTCTTCTTCCGGCAGATGAACGATCCGGAGTCCCTGCGCATGGCCGCCTTCACCCCCCGGGACCCGGCCGACCGGGACGCCTTCGAGGCCCACTGGAGGAAGATCCGGGCGTCGTCCGACGTCGTGCGGACCATCCTCGGCGACGGTGACGTCATCGGCAGTGCGGCGGTGTACGGGGAGCCGGGCGAGCGCGAGGTGACGTACTGGGTGGACCGGGCGTACTGGGGGCGGGGTGTGGCCACGGCGGCGCTGCGGGCCCTGCTCGCCGAGGTGCCGGACCGCCCGCTGTACGCGCGGGCGGCGGCGGACAACGCCGGGTCGCGGCGCGTGCTGGAGAAGTGCGGGTTCGTGACCAGCGCCCACGCCCGGGGGTTCGCCGCGGCCCGGGGCGAGGAGATCGACGAGGTCGTGCTGCACCTCGCGGGGCCGGTCCGGTGACGCCGGCTTCATGAACGGACGATGAGAAAACGGGGCGCACGGGAACGATTCGCCCGCGCCCGTTCGTCCTGTCAGCGGGATGAACAAGACGATCAGGCGCACATCGGTCTTCGCGCTGCTCCTGGTGCTCGCCCTGCTGGTCAGGGCGAGCTGGGTGCAGTTCTTCGAGGGCCAGGCACTCGCGGACGACAAGGACAACCGGCGCAACGCGATCAGGACGTACGCGGAGCCGCTCGGGAACATCATCGTGGCCGGCCGGTCGGTCACCGGCTCGGCGCCGACGAAGGGCGGCGACCTCGCGTACAAGCGCACCTACGAGAACGGCGAGCTGTACGCGTCGGTGACGGGTTACGCCTCGCAGGCGTACGCGCCGACGCAGCTGGAGGGCATCTACCAGGACCTGCTCAACGGCACCGACCCCCGGCTGAGAACCGTGACGGACACGATCACCGGCAAGCGGGCCGAGCCGGGCAACGTCGTCACGACGATCGACCCGGAGGTGCAGCGGGCCGGGTTCGAGGCGCTGGGCGAGACCAAGGGCGCCGCCGTCGCGATCGACCCGAGGACGGGCAGGATCCTGGCGGTCGTGTCGACGCCGTCGTACGACCCGACGTCCCTCACGGACGCCAACACCGCGGGCGGGGCGTGGAAGAAGCTCACCGGGGACCCGGACAAGCCGCTGACCAACCGCGCGCTGCGCCAGCCGCTGCCGCCGGGCTCGACGTTCAAGCTGGTCGTGGCGGCGGCCGCGCTGGAGGACGGGCTGTACTCGTCGGTGGACGAGAGGACCGACAGTCCGAACCCGTACACGCTGCCGGGCACGGTGACCGTTCTGACCAACGAGAACCCCGGCGCCCCCTGCGAGAACGCCACGATCCGCACCGGGCTGCAGTACTCGTGCAACAACGTCTTCGCGAAGATGGCCGTCGACCTCGGCCAGGAGAAGCTGCGGGCGATGGCGGAGAGGTTCGGCTTCAACGACGCGTCGCAGGACGTGCCGGTGCGTGCCTACACCAGCGTGTACCCGAAGGACATGGACCGGTCGTCGACGGCCCTGACGGGCATCGGTCAGTTCGACGTGACGGCGACCCCGCTCCAGATGGCCATGGTCTCGGCGGCCCTCGCCAACGGCGGCGAGCTGGTCTCGCCGCACATGGTGTCGCAGGTCACCGACAGCGGCGGCGACGTCCTGGAGGACCACACCGACCCGGACTCGAAGCGGATCGTCAGCGCCTCCACCGCGGAGCAACTGCGGTCGGCCATGCAGACCGTCGTCGAGAAGGGCACGGGGTCGAACGCGCAGATCCCCGGCGCGACCGTCGGCGGCAAGACGGGCACGGCCCAGCACGGCGAGAACAACAGCAAGACGCCGTACGCCTGGTTCACCTCGTACGCCCAGTCCGACTCGTCGGACGAGGAGGTCGCCGTGGCGGTCATCATCGAGCAGTCCGACGCGGCCCGCTCCGAGGTCAGCGGCAACGGCCTGGCGGCCCCGGTGGCCAAGGCGATGATGGAGGCGGCGCTCAAGGGCTAGTTTCCCTCGGCGGGTTCGGCCCGTCATGCGGTGTTCGACGCACCGTACGGCCGGTGCGTCGAACGCTGCTACAGTTCCGGGTTCCGGCCCGGCGCACGGCTGTTCGACGTCGGGAAAGCCGCTGCGAGGAGAGTCCGCCCGTGGGCACAGTCGTCGACGACGCCGCCTCCGTGGAGTTCCACGCCTTCTTCGAGCGCCACTACGCCGAACTCGCCCGGCTCGCCCACCTGCTCACGGGCGAGCCGGACGCCGCCGACGACCTCGCGGCGGACGCGCTGCTGGCGCTGTGGCACCGCTGGGACCGGGTGCGGGCCGCCGACCATCCGGTCGCGTACGCCCGCGGTGTCGTCGCCAACCTCGCCCGTACCCGCATCCGCACCGCCGTGCGCGAGCGCAGGCGGGTCGCCCTGTTCTGGTCGCAGCGCGAGGAGAAGACGGAGAACCCGGACGTCGCGGGCGTGGTGGACGTGCGGGAGGCGCTGCGCCGGCTGCCGTTCCGCAAGCGGGCGTGCGTGGTGCTGCGACACGCGTTCGACCTCTCCGAGAAGGACACGGCGCTCGCCCTGGGCGTCTCGGTGGGTACGGTGAAGAGCCAGACGTCGAAGGGAGTGGCCGAGCTGCAGCGGCTGCTCGGCACGCAGGGAGCTCCGAAACAGGTGCACGCGGCGATCGCGCGCAGCGGTGAGGCCGTGGGAAGGAACCGATGACCGGGCAGCGGGACCTGGACGAGGAGCTGCGCGCCCGGCTGCACGAGGCGGCCGGGGCGCACGAGCCCGACCGGGCGCGCATCCTGGCCCGGGTCGAGCGCGGCATGGCCGGGCAGGCACGCCCCGGGCTCCACCGGGCGACGCGTCCGCCGCTGCTGGGCTGGGCCCGGGTGGCCGGTGCGACGGCCGCGGTGGCGGGCGTGCTGGCGATCGGCGGTTACGCGGTCGCGTCCGCCGTGAAGGACGACGCTCCCCCGCAGCGCTCGGTCGCCACCTCGCCGACGCCCACGCCGTCCCCGGAGGGCACCTCCAGCCGGGCGCCCGCCCCGCCGGCCGACCCGTCGCCCAGCACCGCGCCCGGGTCGACGGCCCCGGACGCCCCCGCGTCCTCCTCGCCGCCGTCCTCAACGGCGACCGCGACCGCGACCGCCCGGCCGCCCGCCTCGGCCGTCGAGGACGGCCCCCTGTGGTCGGACGGCTCGGTGGACCCGCACAGCAACGACTTCTGGGCGCAGAGCAACGTCACTCTGAAGACCGGTGAGCCCCTGACCGCGCTCACCGTCGAGCTGAAGGTCGCGCAGACCGGCTCGGTCGCCTCCACCGGCGCCTGGCGGTCGCTGCCCGAGGGCGACTTCACGTTCACGGTGGACGAGCGGGACGGCTTCCTCGTCTACCGGTGGACGCTCAAGCGGGGACGTACGGTCCCGGCGGGCGAGTGGATGTTCGCGGGGCAGTACAACCACGAGCGCGGCGGCCGGGACGCGGGCGGCGACCGCTACACCGCGACGGCCACGGCCCCGTCGTCCGAACGGCTCTCGGTGAAGGGCGACTTCGCGCCCCGCGACGACGACCAGTGACGGCGGCCCGTGACGACGGGGCGTGACGACGGCCCGTGACGACGGGGCCCGACAACGGGCGTGAAAAAGATCCGAAGGCACGGCAACCCTTTCCGCACCCGTGGCGACCAGGAAGCGCAAAGATCCTCTCCCCACGCAAGGAACATGGGCATGACTGCACGAGCCGAACAGCGCGTCCGCCACCGCCGCCGGGTCACCAAGCGGCGGGCGGTGATCGCGGGCACCGCCGCCCTCGGGCTCACGGGTGCGGCGATCGTCACCACGACGATGCTGTCCACCGCGGGTGCCGCGTCGTCCTGGCCCAAGGACACCGGCAGCAAGCCCGTCTCGTCGACGATCCCGGTCAAGGGCACCTACGACGGCGGGATGAAGAAGTTCTACGGCACCGGCGCCCTGGGCGGTGACAGCCAGGACGAGGGACAGGACCCGGTCTTCGAGCTGGCGGACGGCGCCACGCTGAAGAACGTCATCATCGGCACCCCTGCCGCCGACGGCGTCCACTGCAAGGGCTCCTGCACGCTGCAGAACGTGTGGTGGCTGGACGTCGGCGAGGACGCCGCCAGCTTCAAGGGCACGTCGGCCTCGGCGGTGTACACGGTGCGGGGCGGCGGCGCGAGGAACGCCGACGACAAGGTGCTCCAGTTCAACGGCGCGGGCAAGCTCGTCGTCTCGAAGTTCCAGGTCGAGAACTTCGGCAAGCTGGTGCGCTCGTGCGGCAACTGCAAGAAGCAGTACAAGCGCACCATCGTCATCAACGACGTGGACATCACCGCGCCCGGCAAGTCGCTCGTCGGCGTCAACGAGAACTACGGCGACACGGCCTCCCTGCGCAACGTCCGTATCCACGGCGACGGCAAGAAGAAGATCGAGACCTGCGTCCGCTTCCAGGGCAACAACACCGGCAAGGAGCCCAAGAAGCTCTCCCCGGTCGGCCCGTACGGCAAGACGTGCGACTTCACCAGCTCGGACATCCGCTACGAGTGACCACCGAGCACCCCTGATCCGCCGGCCCGCCCCCCAGGCCGGTGCGCCGTCCGAGCCCGCTCGGGCGGCCCCTCGGGCACCCCCGCCGGTGACGACCGGCGGGGGTGCCCCCCGTTGACGTGCCGGGTCGCGCCGGTCAGGCCGGTGCGGCGGTGACCGACGCCAGCCACGCGAAGGCCTCGTCCTGCATGCGCCGCGGAAAGGCGTGCCCGACGCCCGGCCAGGTCTCGGCGCGCAGCCGGTCGGCGGCACCGCGGGACCGCCAGACGGCACGCAGCCTGGCGTGGGCGGCGCGGACGCCCTCGGCGGTGAACAGCGGGTCCTGTTCGCCGCCGAGGAACAGCATCGGCTTCGGCGCGGCGATGCTCGCCACGTCGGGGAGGTCGAGGTGCCGGGCGAGCCCCGGGTGAAGCATGTGGAACGCCGACTGCCCGCGCAGGGTGTTGTTGCCGGGCACCAGCATCCCCTTCAGGCCGGTCATCCAGCACACGCTCACCGCGGCGGCGACGTCGTCGCTCAGGGCGGCGGTCTGCCAGGCGCGGTAGCCGCCCATGGAGAAGCCGACGGCCGCGACCCGCCGGGCGTCCACGCGGTCGAGGCCGGCCAGGAAGCCGGCGGCGCGCTGGTCCTCGCGGGCCAGGAGCCCGGCCAGCGAGCTGCCGAGGTGGAAGAGGTTGCTCGCGAGGGCCTGTTGCCGTTCGTAGGTGAGCGGGTCGCGGTCGCCCCAGCCCAGGGCGTCCAGACAGAGCACCACGTACCCGCTCCGGGCCAGTTCGTCGCCGAGGAACCGCCCGTCGAAGTGCCGGCCGGCCCACTCCTCGGCGGCGGCGAGCCGGGTGTCGTCGTACCAGGGCCGGACCAGCTTCTCCTTGCCGATGTCGAACCGGGAGCCGTGGTCGTGCAGGAGCAGGACGCCCGGGAAGGGCCCGGTGCCGTGCGGGGTGAGAAGGGCGCCGCGGACCCGTCCATAGCGGGTGAGGGAAAGGGTGACCAGCTCGCGCGTGTACCCGTCGCCGTCCGAACGCGCGGTGGACTCCGGGGCGTACGGCGTGTCGTCCTGCCGGTCGACGAAGAGGTGCTCCTCGACCTTGGCGCGGGCCGCCCGCCGCCACGCCCCGAAGTCCCGCACCGGCGACGTGCCCCAGGCGAGCGGGAAGGTCAGCTCCTCCTTGAGCGCCGCGTGGAAGCCGGGCAGGGCGCCGGGGGGACCACCGGGCGGAGCACCGGTGAGGTCACCGCCGGGCATACGGCCGCCAGTCGCCGAGGTAGGCCTCCCGGGTGTGCGACGCGGCCTCGGCGCGGGTGAGCCGGGGACGGTTCTCCGGGACGGTGATCGCGGCGCCGGGACCGGTGTTGCGGTACTCCCGGAAGCGCTGCTCCTGCCAGGGGTGCGCGTCCCGCATGGTGGCGTAGGGCGCGACCGCGTCGATGCCCGCGCCGAGGTGGGTCTCGCGCACGGTGAGCATCGGGCGGGCGGTGGTGTCGGAGCTGGGCACCCAGGGGCGGGCCAGCTTGTAGTGGCCGTCGGGGGCCTCGCTGCTGACGCGGCCGCGCGTCACCAGGTAGCCGCGCGGGTTGGCGCCCGCCGTGGACGGCGCGAACACGAAGCCGTAGGGGGCGCCCGCCAGGTCGGTACGGGTGAGGGTGCGGAAGTGGCACTGTTCGTACACGGCCGTCGCCCGGCCGAAGACGAAGTCGACGTCACCCTCGACGTAGCAGTGCGCGTAGTACTGGCGGGCGAAGAGGCCGAGGTCACGGGTGTCGGCGTAGAGGGTGTCCTGGTGGCCGAGGAAGCGGCAGTGGTGGAAGGCGGTGCGATCGCCCATGGCCTTGAGGGCGACGGCCTGGGTGCCGGTGACGCCGGGGTGGTCGGCGCGCAGCCAGTCGTTGGCGAAGGTGATCCAGCGGGCGGTGAAGCCGTCGGCCCGCACGGTGGTGGTGGCCGAGCCGCTGGTGCCGTAGGTGCCGGAGCCGTCCGGCTTGGGGGTGCCGGCCGCGTTGTCGTGGACGATGACCACGTCACGCGGGTCCTGCGAGGCGCCGATCCAGGTCGCCCCGGTGCGGTCGGCGTCCACGAGGACCGTCTCGCGGTAGGTGCCGGGGGCGAGGACCAGCGTCCAGCCGCTGCCCGCGGCGGCGGTCACGGCGGCCTGTACGGAGGTGAAGTCGCCGCGGCCGTGCGGGTCGACGTACAGGGTCCTCGGGGTGTGGCGGGCGGCCGGTGAGCCGTACCGGCCGAAGGGGCGCGGGCGCGGCCGGGCGCCGGCGGTGGCGGGGCCGGCCGCGAGGCCGAGGGCGGCGCCCGCGCCGGCGGTCGCCAGGAGGAAGCCTCTGCGGGACGGGGCGGGTCGGTGCATGCGGTTTCTCCTCGAGGTGCGTGCCGGGTGCGGGGCCGGAGGGCCGGGGCGGTGCGGACGCCCCGGCCCGGTTCGTGGACGGGCGTCAGCGCAGGCGGCCGGCGCCCGCACCGTGGTCGACGACGGCGGGGACCACCCGGGCCGGCAGGACCGAGGTGCGCAGGGTGGGCGTCCAGCCCGCGCCCGACTGGAGGGTCTCGCCCGGGATCTCGGCGTTGTGCACGGCGAGCAGATCGACGGCGCGGCCGTTGACCCGGTTGTGCGCCGCGGTGACCGGCGCCTCGCTCCACTTCTTCAGGACCTTCGCGGGGCTCACGCCGTCCGGCAGGGTGAAGGCGTTGTGCTCGGCGACGAGCTGGGACTCCTTGCCGACGCCGAAGCTGTAGGCGTAGTCCTCGCCGGCCACGAAGTGGTTGTTGTAGACGTCGACCTGGCCGAAGCGGACGCGGGGCGCGCGTTCGACGAGGTTCTTGAACAGGTTGTGGTGGAAGGTCACCTTGAGGTGTCCGCGGTCGCCGACGGCGGTGGACTCGCCGTCGCTGTTGCCGATCAGGATCGTCTTGTCGTGCTCGGTGAAGACGTTCCAGGACGCGGTGACGTGGTCGGCGCCGCGCACGACGTCGAGCTGGCCGTCGTGCTGCTGGTACAGCATGCCGAAGTACGTGGGCGCCGCGCTGTCGGGATGCTCACCGTCGGTGAAGGTGTTGTGGTCCAGCCAGACATGGGTGGAGCCGTGGACGACGGCGCTGTCGTACTCGGAGTTCCAGTTGCCCTTGCCTCCGTCGGTGGGGTCCCACTGCGGGAAGCAGTCCACGGGGCTCTCGAGGGTCAGGTTGCGGACGATGACGTTGTCGACGCCCTTGATCTGCAGGCTGGCGCCCTTGAGTCCGGCGTTCCGCCCGACGCCGATGATCGTGGTGTTGGCGGGGACGTTCGCCTTGATGGTCTGGTCCTGCCGGGCGGCGGAGGCGCGGCGCAGGCCCTCGGGGCTGTCGTCGGGCTCGTCGCTCAGGTCGGTCTCCAGGCCCCAGTTCTCGGGGGAGTACTTCTCCAGGTAGGCGCCGAAGTCGTAGCCGGGTGCGGCGAAGGCCTCGCAGCCCTCGGCGACGGCGTCGACGGTGCCCTTCACCTTGATGATCCTGGGTGCGGTGCCCTCCACGGCGAGGGCGGCCCTGAACTCGGCCCAGGTGGTGACGGTGTACACGTGCTCCGCGTCGGCCGCGGCCCCGCCGGTGGTGCCGGTGCCGTGGGACGCCCAGCCGTCCTTCGCCGGCAGCGTCTG